>RDZL01000128.1 GCA_004295165.1 Flavobacteriia bacterium | reverse complement strand
CGCCGCAAAACTGCTTGAAGATCGTTTTTTTGATCAGGCCTTTGATGGGCAAATGAAGTTGTAGCGCGAGGGGTGTCAGGATCTTGCCCAGTTTCACGATACTTGGTGCGCCAATGATCTTGAAAAGCAAGTAGGCGCGTTGGAGGTCCTGTTTGTTTTTGGAGCGAAATGCAATTTCGGTGTTGTCGAAAGAAATCATGCACCAAAATTAAGGTCTTTTCGTAAATTTGAACCATGCATACGGCTTCTTTTTCTGAACAGCTTAGTCCGCTCGAATGGGGGCCTCTTTCAAACGCACGTTTTCTCGATCTACTTGCGCAGTTTTCAAATTCAAAAATCGCTATTCTCGTCGACGAAAACACCCACGACTACTGTTTAGAGTACCTGATTACCGGCTTTGAAGCTTTGGCCAATGCGGAAGTGATCATGCTGCCAGCAGGCGAAGAAAACAAAGTGCTCGAAGTTTGTTTTCAGGTTTGGGAAACACTTACAGAGGCTGGTTTTGGCCGCCACGACCTACTGCTCAATTTGGGTGGAGGGGTCGTTACAGATTTAGGTGGTTTTGTGGCGTCGGTCTACAAAAGAGGTTTTTCATTTGTGCACATACCCACAAGTTTGCTCGGGATGGTAGATGCTGCTGTAGGCGGCAAAACAGGAATCGACTTAGCGGGTTTCAAAAATCAGTTGGGAACCTTTCAAGAACCGCTTGCCACTTTCGTAGACACCGGATTCTTGCAGACGCTACCCGATGCAGAATGGCGCAACGGCTTTGCCGAACTCCTCAAACACGCTTTAATCGCCGATACAGCACTTTGGACAACTTTGTCTAAAATCAAGGATATCCGCCAAGAACTCACTGCCGGCCAAATTCAAAGAGGTTTGGATATCAAGCGCGAAATTGTGGCGCAAGATCCTACAGAGCGCGGTTTGCGCAAGGTGCTGAATTTTGGACACACCATTGGACATGCGCTAGAATCCTATTATTTGCATACCGAAACACCTCTCTCTCACGGCCATGCAGTGGCTATTGGCATGCTCCTAGAGGCACAACTTTCTGTCGAGCAATCTACTTTAAGTAAAACGGAATTTCAATCTATTGAAAAATACATCAAGCAAACATATCAACTTCAGATACCCAACAATACTGAAGGTCTTTGGGCACTCATGCAGCAAGACAAAAAAAATGCAAACGGTGAAGTGCGGATTTGTTTACTTGCTGGGATAGGTAATTGTCTTTTTGACCAAAAGTTGACTTTTGAGGATTTTAAACATGTTTTAGCGCCTTATATCTCTTAGAATAAGTGTTGAATATTTCCAGTAAATAATTTGACGGCGATGGCCATTAAGATGATTCCAAATACTTTGCGAATAATGCCAATCCCACCTTTGCCCAGCCAAGCACCTATTTTACCAGATGATTTCAAAACGACATAAACCAAGCCTACATTGATCACGATGGCTATGATGATATTGATGTCGGCATAAGCTGCCCGCATGGACATCAATGTGGTCATGGTGCCCGCACCGGCGATCAAAGGAAAGGCAATCGGTACAATTGAAGCGGTTTCTGGTTCTTCGTCTTTATAGAGCGTGATGCCTAA
>RDZL01000216.1 GCA_004295165.1 Flavobacteriia bacterium | reverse complement strand
TTGCACCAGAGGCTTTGTAGCCACTCACTTTGAATTTGGCAGTATAATCAAACGGTGGCAAGCAACCTTCGTGGTTACAGAGTTGGAAGAATAAAGCACAATTGGCGGTGAAAGCTTCGTCTGAAAGGATTTCAATTTTTTGTTTGAAAACTGCTTTGTTTTCAAAATAAAGGGAGGTGCCTAGTTCATCTTTTTGAACTAATGGGGTTCCAATTTCGAAGGTTTTGCCAACCGTTTTATAGTCTTTGCTCGCCTTGAACTTGAATTCGGGAACGATGCCCGTGCCGTCGGCAGCCATAGGATCATGTTTGAGCGAAAAAATATGGTATTCGGGCACGAGTTTGCCCGTGAAAACCAAATTGGCGTGGCTTTCATCAATTTTTTCAACGGATAAATTCCACTTGATAAATTGACTCATAAAGTCCTGGGCTTGACTTCCAAAAGAGATCGCGAAAAGTATGGCGCTGAGAAGGATTGCTTTCATTGGTTTTAGTTTGGTTTTTGTAATTCGGAGGGTTTCACCTTGATCTCAAAAGGGATCGTTTTGGGCGGCAAACAACGCTTGTCGTCGCAGAGCATGTAGGTGAGTTCTCCTTTGACTATTGTTGGTTTTTTGACGAGAATGCGCTTGTGCGCGTGAAAGTCTTGCTCGTAGTAGGAAACCTCCGCTCCAAAATTAGCATCATAGGATTTTTTGGCTGTCGTGCTGACTTCAAAAGGTTGTAATTCCTTGACGAGTTTGTTTTTTTCAAGTACAATTTGTGTCGGGACCGGACCAATACTAGGATCCAAATCTAGGGCGTATAGATGCCAACCGTTTTCAATTTTTGCACTGATTTGGATTGAGGACGGAAAAGCAACGTAATCAAAATTCCATTGAATCTTTTCTTGACCAAAAGCCCAAGTGCTTATGAACGAGAAGAATACAAAAGATAGGAGCGCAGTTCGCATGAATTTAAATCATTGAATTCTCGAAATTACAAAAAATATTGGCAGGACTGTGTGCCTTTGGTTACCATTTGAGTCGGGGGTCGGCGGCAGTTTCTTGCCCGACAGTATGGCCCGCGGCCAAATAGAAGGAGCCAGCCATCGCAATCATAGCGGCGTTGTCTGTGCAATAACTCATTTTGGGAATACTGACCTTCCAGCCTTTATCTTTTTGGGCAAGCAGGCGTTTTCTGAGTTCAGAATTGGCCGAAACACCACCGGCAATTACCACCGTTTGAATACCCGTTTGCTTGACGGCTTTATCGAGTTTGGCCATCAATATGGACACAATGCTGTTTTGGATGCTGGCGCAGAGGTCATTGCGTTTGTCTTGACGTAAGTTTGGATTTTCTTTTTCTGCAGCTTGCAAGGTATATAAAATGGAGGTCTTTAAGCCGCTGAAACTGAAGTCGAGGTCTTTGATCTGAGGTTTGGCAAATTCAAAAGCATTTGGGTCACCGAGTTGGGCGTATTGATCGATGAGTGGCCCGCCAGGGTAGGGCAAGCCGAGCATTTTAGCTGCTTTATCGAAGGCTTCGCCTGCTGCGTCGTCTATGGTGCTGCCAATGACTTGCATGTCTAAGGCATCGTTGACGCGCACAATTTGGGTGTGCCCGCCGCTCACCGTGAGGCACAAAAACGGAAAGGTGGGTGAGGCGTCGCTGGCGTCTGCTATAAAATGCGCCAAAATATGCGCTTTCATGTGATGAACGCCCACCAGCGGAACATCAAGTGCAAGCGCGAGTGCTTTGGCAAAAGAGGTGCCTACAGTAAGCGAACCCATGAGGCCGGGGCCTTGCGTAAAGGCAATGGCGTCGAGGTCTGAAAGAGAGATTTGGGCGGTTTGCAGCGCAGTTTGCACCACCGGAATGATGTTTTCTTGATGTGCGCGGCTGGCCAGTTCGGGAACCACGCCACCGTATTGTTCGTGCACGGCTTGCCCAGCAATGATATTGGCACGAATTTCGTTGCCGACAAGGATGGCCGCCGAGGTGTCGTCGCAAGACGACTCAATGCCTAGTATAATCTTGGGTTTTGCTGTCAAAAGATTGCTAATTTTGTAACAAACATGACAAAGGTACTCAAAATCGCGGGCCTAACACTTGCCATTCTCTTGGAGTGGTTGCTGATCCTTGTCATCTTTTTGGTTTTTGCCATTCGCAGTTCTTGGGTGCAGACCTACCTGGCCAATCAAGCCACCTCTTTTTTGAGTAAAGAGTTGCATGCCAAAGTGCAAATTGGCGCAGTAGATATCGTCTTGTTTAGGTATGTAGATCTCAAAGATGTCTACTTAGAAGACCAAAACCAACAGCCCATTTTAGCGCTCAAGCATCTTTACTTGGGGCTAGATCAATTCAAATTGCTGCAAAATAAAGTCCTGATCAATGAGCTGCGGCTTTATGGAGGCAAGGTCAATTTGTCTTTGGATCAAAAAGAAGGTCGCTCCAATTTTGCCTTTATTGAAGATTATTTTGCAGCAGATCAGCCCAGTAAATCGTCGACTGATTTTCAGGTCCAGTTAGCTGAACTTTCAATGGCTCATATCGCATTCAGCTACCACGATTTGCGCAAAGACACCCTTGACTTCGGCGTCGACTTCGATCACATCGAGCTCAAAAACCTTTCTTTAAAAGCGACCCAAATTCAGTCTGTTGGCGAATCTTTTAAATGTCAAATTCGCCAACTTCAATTTAAAGAACGGTCTGGGTTTGTACTGACTAATTTAAAAGCTGAAGCTGCTTATTCGGATAAGGGTTTGGTCTTGCGCAATGCCACGCTCCAGACACCAAAAAGCGCGGTAAGTATTCCAAAATTGGCGCTGCGCACTCAAAAAAGTACCGACTTCAATTACTTTGACGACCGCGTGATTTTCGATGGAGTATTGGCACCTAGTCGCATTTGGCTCCACGACATCGCTTATTTTGCGCCCGACATCAAAGGCATGGACCAAACCGTTTTTGTATCTGGATTGGTCAAAGACAAACTGCGCAACCTGCACATCCAAGCGTTCAATTTGCGTTTTGGCAAGCGCTCGCAAATTCAAGCCAATCTGCGCTTACCCGATTTTCGCAAGCCAACCGCACAGCTTTGGTTAAACGAAACCATCACCAAAGCCTATCTAGATTTAAAAGATATTCAAAACCTACATTTACCAGAGGGGCTGTCGGCCATAGCCATCCCATCTTTACTTCAAAAAGCCACTTTTTTTGAACTCAAAAATGCGCAAGTTACCGGCACGCCATCACAACTTCAGCTCGCAATAGACCAAGCTCAAACGGCTTTGGGTGCACTCTCTATTGCCCCGGTCACTATTGTCAACACGCCTGACCTACTCACCATTAGTGGTGTGGCAGACTCCAATTTCTTAGACCTCCAACAATTTGAATTGGGTAAGTTGCTGGATATTTCAGAAATTGGCAAGCTGACCGGTGCTGCACAATTTGAGCTTTCACTCGACAACGCAGGGAACCTCACCCTACAAAACACAAGCGCGCTGCTTTCCCAACTCGAACTGAACAACTACAACTACTCAGGTATAGCCATCCAAGAGGCCAATATCCAAGCAGACCAACTCATTGCCAAGCTGTCTATCGACGATCCGCATTTGCAAATGAATAGCATTCTGCAATTGGGCTTAGGGGCTGCACCGAGTTATCAAGTTCAGGCAGAAATTGTCTCTGCAGACCTCTCTGCACTTCATTTGAGTTCGCTGGCAAATGACCAACTCAGCGCGCGTGTCAACATTGGTTTTGAAGGCCCAAGTTGGAAATCTGTTGTCGGTTTTGCGAGTCTTCGAGATCTCCGTTACCGAGCCGAAGATCATCAAATTTATTCCGAACTTGCCCAAGTACACTACCGTCAGCAGGCAGACTACATCAATGTCGATTTGAGCAGTCCCATCCTCGACTTCAATATCAAAGGCATTCTAGATGAACAAACCTTAGTCGCCGACCTCACGCATCATTTGGCTATTTTGTATCCCCCTATCGAGGGGCAAGCCCGCGATTTCAAGCATTCCAATGCACAATTTGAATTCAGCTTGCTCGCGCGCAATACCCGTGAACTCCTCAATATCTTTTTGCCCGAGCTCGAGCTCGCTCCAGCAACTGCTATCACTGGTTCTTTCAATTCAAAGAAGGAAGAGCTTCAATTGGGGATCACCTGCTCGCGCTTGGCTTACACCGATTTTGAATTCGAAAATATCGCTTTCAACCAAACCATTTTGCACGACGAAGTCAATGGACAACTCGAGGTTGGTCAATTGCTTGTTTCGGACTCCACTTCTTTTCACGAACTCAAGCTGATCAATACGGGCGCCAATGGTGTCGTTGACGCCGTGCTTTCCTGGGATCCCAATACAAATGATTTCTCTGAGCTCAAATGGCGCACCACCATCTTGCCCAATGACTACGTCAGCTTTACGCTCCAACCTTCATTTTTCACGATCAATGGTGTAGAATGGAAGGTGGCCAATCAGTCCGACATCACGGTCGCCACAAAAGATGTCAGCATCAATGACTTTGAATTGCACCGCGGCTACCAGCGCATCAAAATCAATGGTTGCCTGTCTGAGAATAAGCGCGATCAATTGCGTTTTGATGTCGTCGGTCTAGATCTTGGTGAGTTGAGTTCGTTAATGGGCTTACCCAACCAATACAGCGGCCGTTTCAGCGGCTGGGGCACACTCTCCACACCATTTACCAACCTGAGCATTGCTGCCGACGCCAATTTGGAACAATTGCAAATAGACGGTCAAGCCGTTGGCGACATCATGCTGCATTCAGACTGGAACGATGCCAGAGAAAGCATCGTGTTGGAAGGTACGCTGCAATACCGTAACGAACGCACCTTTGATTTCGATGGCTTGTACAAGCTCAACGAAGACGAACTAGATCTCGGTCTCAATTTCAAGCAAACCGACATCTCTTTTGTCAATGCATTTTTAGATCCTGAAGTGGTGAAAGGCATCAAAGGCAAACTCAATGGACGCTTGCGCTTGAGTGGCAGTCCGGACGAACCCAAACTGATGGGCAAACTGCGTTTGCAAGAAGGCGGCGCCGAGGTGGCTATTCTCGGGGTCAATTACCAGTTAGAGGGCCTCATTCAAGTCACTGAAGACGCCTTTTTCCTCGACAACATTCCGGTCAAAGATCCAGAGGGCAATACCGCTTATCTTTCCAGTGCCATCAACCACACTAATTTTGACCGCTGGAACTACGACATCCAGATCAACTTCGAAGATGACCTCAAAAAAATCGATCCGCGCAACAACCAGTTGGTGCCGATCGATAAATTTCTCTTGCTCAATACCAAATATAAAGAAGGGGATGTCTACTATGGCAAAGGCTACGGACGCGGCACAGCCAACATTTTTGGTACCATGACCAATACCGAAATCACCGTAGACGCCACTACCCGCAAAGGAACAGAGGTCATTTTTCCGATGTACGGCATGTCGGAAATCAACGACGACGATAATTTTGTTCAGTTTGTGGAGCGCGGCGTCAGCACGCAGCTCGCCCAACAAGGGCTAGATTTTACGGGTCTTTACCTCGATCTCAATTTTCACATCACCCCCGATGCCGGCATGAAACTTATTTTTAACAATCAAACGGGTGACGAAATCACGGCAAAAGGCAGCGGAGACCTCAATATCAAGCTCGATCAGTACAACCAACTCACCATGAATGGCCCCTACGTCATTGCCAAAGGCAGTCGCTATAATTTTGCACTAGGATCCATCAAACAGACTTTCGACATCGAGGCAGGTTCTAAGATTGAATGGACCGGCGATCCGTACAACGCCGATATTTCGATCAATACGGTGACGCCAAAAAGGGCATCTATTTTGGAACTGAGTCCGGAAATTCAAGACAACACGCTCGTCAATCAAGAAATCTTGTGTTACCTCAAACTCAGCGAATCTTTGCTGGCACCCAAAATTACTTTCGACCTCGTGGCGCCGCGTGTCACCGAAACCGGAAAAGCACTCATTGACCGCGTCAAATCAGACCCAGATGAACTCAATCGTCAGTTTTTTTCTTTGTTGTTGGTCAGTAAGTTTCAGCCGCTCAAAGGCAACCTATCTGCAGGCGGTTCTGCAGCCTTAGACTTGCTCGAGTCTCAAATCAATGCCGCTTTAGGTAAGCTCTCAGACAACTACAAACTCAATGTAGACTACGGCGCCGATGCGGCCGCTGGCGAAAGTAAAGTAGAGCTCGGCGTAGCCAAAGGCTTTCTCGACGACAAACTCGTGATCACGGGTAGCTTTGGTGTAGAGAACCGCAGTGTGGCGGCAAATGGTTCTCAGGCCTATACCAACTCCATGATTGGCGACGTCAATATCGAATACAAAATCCAAGATAACTTCAGGGTGAGGGCTTTTAATCAGTCCAATACCAACTCAGTAAATGAAAACCAAGGGCCTTTTACACAAGGTTTTGGGGTCTCTTATTACGAAGAATTCCATCGCTTCTCCGATTTAGCTTTTGTCAAGCAATTGAAACAACTCCTCGCGAAGTCTCCAAAAAAATCGGGGCAACCACAACCCAAAAAACACAGACAACCTGTAACTTTACCACAAGATGAAAAAAGTACTAGTAGCCAATCGCGGCGAGATCGCTCGACGCGTGCTTAGAACCCTCAAAAAAATGGACATCCGCAGTGTGGCCATTTATTCCGATGCAGATGCCAACGCACCGCACGTATTAGAAGCTGACGAAGCAGTTTACGTCGGCAAAAGCCCTTCGGCTGAAAGCTATTTACAGCAGGATAAAATCATTCAAATTTGTAAAGACCTCGGCGTAGATGGTGTGCATCCCGGCTATGGTTTTCTTTCTGAAAACGCAGGTTTTGCCCGTCAGCTTAAGGCAAATGGCATTAAACTCATTGGCCCATCGCCAGAATCTATGGAGGTCATGGGAGACAAACTTTCGGCCAAACAAGCTGTTAAATCCTACAACGTACCGCTCGTACCAGGCGTAGATGAAGCCATCTCCGATGTGTCGGCAGCCAAAAAAATTGCTGCAGAGGTCGGTTACCCGATCTTGATCAAG
>RDZL01000215.1 GCA_004295165.1 Flavobacteriia bacterium | reverse complement strand
GTAAACTTCTCCGTTCTGCAATTGCAAACTGGGAACAAAAAAACGAAGGTGCAGACATCAGTCAAGAAACACTTGTAGTGAGTCGTATTGAAGTTGGTTGCGGTACAATGCTCAAACGCATTCAACCAGCACCACAAGGTCGTGCACACAGAATTAGAAAAAGATCGAACCACGTGACGATCGTAGTTGATGGTACTAAATAACTAGAAGAAATGGGACAAAAAACGAATCCAATTGGAAATAGACTTGGTTACATCCACGGATGGGAATCAAATTGGTACGGTGGCAACGACTACAAAGACAAAATCGTTGAAGACGATCAAATCCGTCGTTACCTAAACGCTCGTTTGGCGAAAGCAAGTATTGCTAAAATCATCATCGAGCGCACCCTCAAACTAGTTACCGTTACGATCAATACTGCTCGTCCTGGTGTCATCATCGGAAAAGGTGGTCAAGAAGTTGACAAACTAAAAGAAGAATTGAAAAAGTTGACTAAGAAAGAAATTCAAATCAACATCTTCGAAGTGAAACGTCCAGAATTAGACGCTCGCTTAGTTGCTGATGGTATTTCTCGTCAATTAGAAGCACGTATTTCTTTCCGTCGTGCCATTAAAATGGCAATCGCAGGATCTATGCGCATGGGTGCTGAAGGGATCAAAGTTAAAATCTCTGGCCGTTTGAATGGAGCTGAAATGGCTCGTACAGAAATGTACAAAGACGGACGTACACCATTGCATACATTCCGTGCCGACATCGACTACGCAGTCTCTGAAGCACACACTACATACGGTCGTATTGGTGTTAAAGTGTGGATTTGCCGCGGTGAAGTATATGGTAAGCGCGACCTCGCTCCTAACATCGGCATGAATACCGGTGCAGGAAACAACCAAGGAGGCGATCGCAAACCTGCGTCGTTCAAAAGAAAGAAAAAGTAATAAGACAGTTAAATTGACAGGAAATGTTACAGCCTAAAAGAACAAAATTTAGAAGAGTACAGAAAGGAAGAAACCGTGGTTTGGCCCATCGTGGATCAACAATCGCGTTCGGATCTTTCGGATTAAAGGCTTTGGAACCAGGATGGATTACTTCACGTCAGATTGAAGCTTCTCGTATCGCCGTTACTCGATACATGAAGCGTGAAGGAAAAGTTTGGATCCGAATATTCCCAGACAAGCCGGTTACCTCAAAACCAGCTGAAGTACGTATGGGTAAAGGTAAGGGTGCACCTAGCCACTGGGTTGCCGTGATCAAACCAGGAACGATCATGTTTGAAGCAGATGGTGTCGCTTACGACATTGCAAAAGAAGCAATGCGCCTTGCAGCACAGAAGTTGCCTGTGAAATGCAAGTTCATTGTTCGCAATGATTATGTTTTACCAGTTTAATCGATAAAGATGAAACAAACAGAAATCACAAAACTTTCTACAGCGGATTTACAAGGCCGTTTGGACGACTTCAAAGGTCAATTGGCCAACTTGAAGTTGACGCACAAATTGGCTCCAATTGAAAATCCTTTGCGCATTCATCACATGCGCAAGCTGGTAGCAAGATTGAGTACAGAGTTAACTAAACGTTCAAATCAGGCTTAATCCTGAGATAAAAAAATGAACATGGAAAAACGAAATTTAAGAAAAGAAAGAATTGGTGTCGTAACCAGTGACAAAATGGAGAAATCCATTGTCGTTTCTGTTGAGCGTAAAGTGAAGCACCCTAAATATGGTAAGTTCGTTAAGAAAACTACCAGATTTGTTGCTCACGACGAGAACAACGATTGTCATGTCGGTGACACTGTTCGCATCATGGAAACACGTCCTTTGAGTAAATCAAAGAACTGGAGAATGGTAGAAATTGTAGAACGCGCTAAATAATCGGATAAAATGATACAAACAGAATCCAGACTATCAGTAGCAGACAACTCAGGAGCAAAGGAAGTGTTGGTCATCCGCGTTTTAGGCGGTACAAGACGACGTTATGCTTCAGTTGGTGACAAAATTGTTGTTGCCGTTAAAAGTGCAATGCCAAACGCAGCCGTCAAAAAATGTTCAGTAGCAAAAGCAGTTGTAGTAAGAACGAAAAAAGAAATTCGTCGTGCTGACGGTTCTTACATTCGCTTCGACGACAACGCTTGTGTAATCCTTAACCAAGGTGGTGAAATGCGTGGCACGCGTATCTTCGGGCCAGTAGCTCGTGAATTGCGCGAAAGCAACTACATGAAAATTGTTTCACTAGCACCTGAGGTGTTATAAATCATTGAGTAATGCAAAAGAAATTACACATCAAGATTGGCGACACCGTGAAGGTTATTTCTGGTGAATCCAAAGGTCGTGAGGGCAAAGTTGCCACTATCGATCGCGAAAAAATGCGTGCAACTGTTGAAGGTGTTAACATGGTTAAAAAACACAACAAGCCTAGCGCAACAAATCCTCAAGGTGGTATCGAAGAAAAAGAAGGTTCGATTCACATTTCTAACCTTATGGTGATGAGCAACGGTGTTGCTAGCCGTATCGGAAGAAAAGAGGTAGAAGGTAAATTAGTACGTTATTCCAAAAAATCAGGGGAGGTGATTAAGTAATGAGTTACACGCCAAGATTAAAAGAAAAGTACAGGAACGAAATCAAGCAAACGCTTCAAGAGCGTTTCAATTACAAATCTGTAATGAGCGTTCCTAAGTTAGAAAAAATTGTACTCAGCCAAGGTATGGGTGATGCAGTTGCCGACAAGAAATTGATCGACAGCGCCGCTGCAGACTTATCTCGTATCGCTGGTCAAAAAGCAATTACAACCATTTCTAAGAAAGATATCTCCAACTTTAAGTTGCGTAAAGGGATGCCAATTGGTACAAAAGTTACCCTTCGCGGTGACCGCATGTACGACTTCCTAGATCGTTTACTTGCTGTGGCATTACCAAGAACACGTGACTTCCGCGGGATCAACCCAAAAGGATTTGACGGTCGTGGTAACTTCAACCTCGGTATCAAGGAACACATCATTTTCCCAGAAATTGATATTGATAAAGTAAATCGTATCCTCGGTATGGACATCACCTTCGTGACTTCAGCAGCGAGCGACGAAGAGGCAAAAGCATTGTTGGATGCATTTGGTTTTCCATTTATTAAAAAGTAATAGAAATGGCTAAAGAATCAATGAAAGCGCGTGAGCGCAAAAGAGAAAGGTTAGTAAACCGTTACGAAAAGAAACGTGCGGAACTTACCAAAATTTTGAAGTCAACTGATGCATCTGAAGAAATTCAGTCTCAAAAATGGGATGCAATGATGCAATTGCAAAAATTACCAGCAAACTCCTCTAAAATCAGAAAACACAACCGTTGTGGCTTAACTGGTCGTCCGAGAGGTTACATGCGTCAATTTGGTATCTCAAGGGTTACTTTCCGCGAGATGGCTTTGGCTGGTAAAATCCCCGGAGTTAAGAAAGCAAGTTGGTAATTAAGATAAAACTAAAGAAATGAATACAGATCCAATAGCAGATTTCCTCACCCGCATCAGAAATGCGAGTGCAGCAGGCTTGAAGACCGTAGATATCCCAGGTTCAAACATTAAACGTGCAATGACACAAATTTTGTTTGACCAAGGGTATATCCTCAACTACAAATTTGAGGAAGACAACAAACAAGGAACGATCAAAATCGCCTTGAAATACAATATGTCTACGCGTGTACCAGCCATTACTAAATTGCAACGTGCTTCACGTCCAGGACTTAGAAAATATAGCAGTGCCGAAGAAATGCCACGCGTTTTGAATGGTTTAGGTATTGCCATCGTTTCTACCTCTCGTGGTGTGATTACAGATAAAGAAGCACGTCAACAAAACGTTGGCGGCGAGGTTATTTGTTACGTTTACTAAAAATCAAGAGCAATGTCAAGAATTGGAAAAGCACCTATAACTATCCCAGCTGGCGTCGAAGTGACGTTCAAAGATGCCGTCATGACGGTAAAAGGGAAAAAAGGAGAATTATCTCAACACATTGATGCTTCGGTAAGCGTTAGCATTGAAGACAACGTCATTACTTTTGCGCGTTCCACTGACGCTCCAGATCACCGTTCCAAGCATGGTTTATACCGCGCTTTGGTTTTCAACATGATCCATGGTGTGTCAGAAGGATTCAAAAAAGAAATGGAAGTCATTGGAGTTGGTTACCGTGCAAATGCAGTTGGTCAACAACTCGAATTAGCCCTCGGATTTTCACATGCCATTATTTTGGAAATCCCGAAAGAAGTGAACGTTACCACTGTAACTGAAAAAGGTAAAGCGCCTGTCGTGACTTTAGAGTCTTTTGACAAGCAATTACTCGGCCAAGTTGCAGCCAAGATTCGCTCTTTCAGAAAACCTGAACCATACAAAGGAAAAGGTATCCGCTTTGTAGGTGAAGAAATTCGTAGAAAAGCTGGTAAGTCAGCAGGTAAAAAATAATCGAAAGAATTATGGCACTAAATAAAGTATTAAGAAGAGCAAAAATCAAGCGAAGAATTAGAAAAAAAGTTTTCGGTACTTCAGCTATTCCGCGTCTTACAGTATTCAGAAGTAACAAGCAAATTTATGCGCAAGTAATCGACGACAACACAGGTCGTACACTTGCCTCTGCTGGTTCACTCAAAATGGATGATGCGCAAAAAGTAAACAAAGTTAATCAGGCAGCAGTTGTCGGAAAGAAAATCGCAGAAGTTGCTCAAAAAGCAGGTGTAGAACGCGTAGTTTTTGACCGCAATGGTTACTTGTATCATGGTAGAATTAAATCCTTGGCTGATTCAGCTCGCGAAGGAGGACTCAAATTTTAAGAAAAATGGCAGCTCAAATCGTAAACAGAGTGAAATCAGCTGATATCGAGTTAAAAGACAAACTCGTTGCTGTAAACCGTGTTACTAAAGTGACTAAAGGTGGTCGTACGTTCAGTTTCTCAGCTATTGTTGTAGTTGGAGACGAACACGGTGTTGTAGGTCATGGTCTTGGTAAAGCGAAAGAAGTTACCGAAGCCATTACTAAAGGCATCGACGACGCTAAGAAAAACTTGATCAAAGTTCCTATTCTTAGAGGTACTGTCCCGCACGAACAAAAAGGTAAATTCGGTGGTGCTGAGGTATTCCTCAAGCCAGCTACTGAAGGTACTGGTGTAATCGCCGGTGGTGCGATGCGCGCTGTACTCGAAAGCGTTGGCGTACACAATGTATTGGCAAAATCTCAAGGATCATCTAACCCACACAACGTAGTTAAAGCAACTATGGACGCACTTGCAAACATGCGCGATGCAGTTGCAGTTGCTCGTCAACGTGGAATTTCCCTTGATAAAGTATTCAACGGTTAAAATATTCAGCAATGAGCACAATCAAAATCAAACTCGTGAAAAGTGCGATCAAGCGTCCAGCTGATCAAAAAGCTACAATCCAAGCTTTAGGTTTTCGTCGCTTGAACCAAGTTATAGAAAAAGAGGTAACTCCTCAAATTATGGGAATGGTGAATAAGGTAAAACACCTTATTCTAGTAGTGGAACAATAGACTAAGAAAGAAATGGAATTACATAATCTTACACCAGCAGCAGGCTCGATCAAAGCGGAAAAGCGTATCGGTCGTGGTCAAGGATCAGGACGCGGTGGTACCTCCACACGTGGACACAAGGGTGCAAAATCTCGTTCTGGTTACAAAACCAAAATTGGTTTTGAAGGTGGACAAATGCCTTTGCAACGTCGCGTACCGAAATTTGGTTTTAAAAACATCAACCGTGTTGAGTATAAAGCCATTAACCTCGATATCATCGAAAATCTTGCAAGCGTAAAAGGCATTTTGGATATCACTCCAGAAGTCATGCGTGAGAACGGTCTTTTATCAAACAACGAACTCGTCAAAGTACTTGGTCGTGGTGACTTAAAAGCAAAAGTGAACATTACTGCTAACGGTTTTTCAACTACAGCAATTGCTGCAATTGAAGCTTTAGGTGGTACATGTACAAAAATCTAACTATCTTTGCACGCTTTTAGATGAAACGATTAATAACCAACCTGCAAAATATCTGGAAAGTTGAAGAGCTGCGCAAGCGCATTCTCTTGACACTTGGCCTTATTCTTACTTACCGAGTAGGATCATTCGTGATTTTGCCAGGCGTCAAGTACGATGCCCTGACTAGCACGGCTACAGACCAAAACTTTCTAGAAAGTATTCTCTCCGTATTTTCCGGTGGAGGATTCACCAATGCTTCGATCATGGCACTTGGCATCATGCCTTACATCAGTGCCTCCATCATCATGCAATTGTTAGGAATGGCTGTTCCAGCGGTTCAGAAAATGCAAAATGAAGGAGAATCAGGCAGAAAGCAAATCAATAACTATACCCGTCTCTTGACAATTGTTATTTGTGCTTTGCAAGCCCCTAGTTACCTTACACTTTATGTAAGTAACAAAAATGCAATGCCAGACAACCCTGATACATTTTGGTGGACACAAACCATTATGTTATTAATCGCAGGGTCTATGTTTGCAGTGTGGCTCGGAGAACGCATTACTGAGCGCGGTATTGGAAATGGTATTTCTTTACTCATTACAGTAGGTATCCTCTCTCGCTTACCAGGTGCATTCTTTGCAGAATTTGGTAAATCAGTAGAAGCTGGTAACCTCATTCGTTTGGTATTGGAAATCGTTATGTTCTTCTTGATCATCCTCGTGACCATTCTCATTGTGCAAGGTGTCCGACGCATTCCGCTCAATACAGCGAAGCGCGTTGCCGGAGCCAGAGCAATGGAAGATGTAAATGGCGCACGCAACTACTTGCCTATCAAAATCAACGCAAGTGGTGTAATGCCTATCATTTTCGCGCAAGCGATCATGACCATCCCAATGATGGTTTATCAAGGAGTGACGCAAGAACAGGACGGTGGATGGTTGACCAAAACCCTTGGAGACCCATACGGTTTTAGCTACAACCTTCTTTTGGTTATTTTAATTGTAGTGTTTACTTACTTCTACACCGCTATCATGATCAACCCTAGCAAAATCGCCGATGACCTCAAAAAGAGTGGTGGTTTTATCCCAGGGGTTCGTCCAGGGGAAGAAACAGCT
>RDZL01000214.1 GCA_004295165.1 Flavobacteriia bacterium | reverse complement strand
AGGCCATCGATGATTTTACGCACCGTTGCCCCAAATAAATCTTCGATGTCTTGGAGTGTGATGTGGGTATCTTCTACGGTGTCGTGGAGGAGTGCACATACGATTGCGGTGGGCTCCATTCCCATTTCTTCGGCACATATTCGCGCAACAGCAATAGGATGATAAATATAGGGCTCACCAGATTTTCTACGCATGTCTTTGTGCGCTTCTAAAGCGATGTCAAAGGCTTTGCGAATGAGCCGGGTTTCTTCTCGGCTGCGGTCTTTGGTAGCGCGCAACAATCCTTTGAAGGCATTGAGGATCTCTATGCGCTCTTGTTCTAGATCGATGGGTGTCTGACCGTCGTAGTGCATTAATTGGCAGGTAACAATAGACTTCTGACTTCTCCGAAACCAATTTTGACTCCGTTTTGCTCGCAGAAACCGCGCATAATGACGGTGTCGTGGTCTTGAATGAAGCGACGCTCAGAACCATCTGGCATTTGAATAGGTTTAGTCCCTTTCCAGGCTAGCTCTAACATGGAGCCATAAGAATCGGGGGTTGGGCCTGAAATGGTACCAGAGCCCATGAGGTCACCGCAGCGGACATTGCATCCGTTGACGGTATGGTGAGCCAGTTGCTGTGACATATTCCAGTACATGTATTTGAAATTGGAACGACTCACTACTTGCTCAGGACAAGCAGGCGCTTCTATGGCAACTTCTAAATTGATTGCATAAGATTTGTTGCCTTCAAATTGCAAGTATGACAAAACTGCTGGGTCTTGAGCTGGTGTAGGACAAGCAAAAGGCTCGAGCGCATCTAGCGTGACAATCCAGCAAGACATTGAGGAAGCAAAGTTTTTGGCCAAAAACGGACCCAGTGGCACGTATTCCCATTTTTGGATATCGCGCGCCGACCAATCATTGAAGAGACACAAACCAAAGATGTAGTCTTCGGCTTCTGCCGTTGAAATGCTTTGCCCGAGTGGTTTTCCATCAAAAGTAATGAAGCCCATTTCGAGTTCAAAGTCTATTTGACGAGAAGGTGCAAAAATAGGTGCCTCGTTGTCGTCGGGTTTGATTTGACCCTTCGGTCGGACAACCGGCTCCCCAGACGCAATTACAGAAGAAGCGCGACCGTGGTAACCGACAGGAATCCAGAGCCAATTGGGCAATAGCGCATTGGCGGGATCTCTGAACATGATGCCCACGTTGGTGGCGTGCTCTTTGGAAGAGTAAAAATCGGTGTAGTCGCCAATTTGAATTGGCAAAGACAGCTGAACCTCAGCAACTGGAATGAGCGCTTGCTGCTGGTTTGGGTTGTGCTGAAAGGTTGTGTTTTCAATCGAAAGCAATTCTGCAATGCGATTGCGCAAGGCGCGCGTAGCTAATTTACCATGACGCATCATGGGATTGAGGTAATCTTGATTGAAATCGGTAGCCGCAAAACTGAGGTTGTCGAAGTAGCCGAATTGGGCCATTTGAAAGAGGTCTAGGACGAAATCGCCGATGCGTACACCTACCCTTTTGGTGGTTTGTGCGGTTTGAAAAATACCAAATGGCAGGTTTTGGATAGGAAATTCAGAATCGGCAGCAACTGCTACCCAAGAACGTAAAGCAGGATTGTTGGCAGTAATTTGCATATGATTTGGTTTAAACGTTGAAACGGAAGTGCATGATATCGCCATCTTCCACGATGTATTCTTTGCCCTCTACTTTGAATTTACCCGCTTCTTTGACTGCGCTTTCCGAACCGTATTGAATGAAGTCATTGTATTTCATGACTTCTGCACGGATAAATCCTTTTTCAAAATCGGAGTGAATAACGCTGGCTGCCTGCGGAGCGGTCATGCCTTTATGGATGGTCCAGGCGCGCACTTCTTTGACACCCGCTGTGAAGTAGGTTTGCAAGTTGAGCAAATGGTACGCTTGGCGAATGAGGCGATTGACTCCGGGCTCTTCAAGGCCGAGTTCTTCTAGGAACATTTGGCGCTCCTCGTAGGTTTCTAGTTCGGTGATATCTGCTTCAATTTTGGCGCCAATGATCAATACTTCGGCGTTTTCTGCAGCAACTGCTGCCTTGACGCGTTCTACGTACTCATTGCCACTTTTAACCGATGCTTCGTCTACGTTACAAACATACATAACGGGCTTAGAAGTGATCAGGTTGAAACTCTTGATGATTTCCATTTCTTCTGGAGCGAAACCTAAACCGCGAACAGAAAGACCTTGCTCTAGGCCTGTTTTGATCCGCAGCGCCAATTCGTTTTCTTTGACGGCGTCTTTGTCGCCGGATTTAATGACGCGTGCCAAGCTTTGGATTTTTTTCTCGATGGTTTCGAAATCTTTGAGTTGAAGCTCGATATCGATGATTTCTTTATCGCGGATAGGGTCTACACTGCCATCGACGTGAATGATATTGCCGTCGTCGAAACAACGCAAGACGTGTAAAATAGCATCGGTTTCGCGGATGTTCGCCAAGAATTGATTGCCGAGCCCCTCGCCTTTTGACGCACCTTTGACCAAACCTGCGATATCGACGATTTCCATGGTTGTGGGGACCACGCGTTCTGGATTGACGATTTCTTCTAGCTTCTCTAAGCGTGGGTCTGGAACCGATGTGGTGCCTAAGTTAGGTTCAATGGTACAAAAAGGAAAGTTTGCGGACTGCGCTTTGGCATTCGACAAACAGTTAAATAAAGTTGATTTTCCGACGTTCGGCAAGCCGACGATTCCGCATTTTAAAGCCATTTTCTGTGTTTGTTAGATCAAGATGCAAAGATAGCCAAAAGCGGCGTGCTTCGGCTGATTTTTGGTATTTTTACGCAAATTCCCACCATGAAATACACGAAGATTCTTTTTGTTTTTTCTTTCCTTTTGAGTCAGGCAAGCGCTCAGGATAGCCTTGTGATCCGACGCATCTACGACGAAGCACTCCTAAGAGGACAGGCCTACGAAAACCTGCGCCAACTATGTAAAGACATCGGTCCTCGCTTATCTGGCTCAGCACAAGCGCAAATGGCTGTCGATTGGAGCTATGAAAAAATGCGCGCCTATCAGTTCGACAAAGTCACGAAGCAAGAAATTTCCGTTCCTCATTGGGAAAGAGGAACCACAGAAACCGCTTGGTTTAAATCCGTCAATCAATACGCCCCCATTCGCAAACTAAATTTGCTTGCGCTAGGAGGATCTATCGGCACGAACGGCCTGATCGAGGCAGAAATCATCGAATTCAAAACTTTGGCTGAGCTCAAAAACGCCAAAGCAAAAGAGGTAGAGGGAAAGATTGTTTTTCTCAATCAGCCCATGGACGCCGCACAAATACAAACATTCAAGGCCTATGGTGCTTGCTATGCCATTCGCGGAAACGGTGCGGTAGAAGCTGCCAAGCTCGGGGCAAAAGCCGTTGTGATCAGATCGCTGGGCTTGCCTATTGACGAGCACCCGCATACGGGCTCCATGCATTATGAAAAAGACATTCCCAAAATTCCTGCAGCAGCACTTGCTACCAAAGATGCCGACGCACTCTCTTCTGCCCTTCAAGCAGGTAAAGTCCGATTTTATTTAGAGATGGATTGCCGCGAGTTTCCGGATGTCACCTCTTATAATGTCATGGCGGAAATCAAAGGAAGCACCCACCCTGAACAAATCATCACCATCGGCGGCCACCTAGACTCCTGGGACACCGGCGAAGGTGCGCACGACGACGGTGCAGGCGTCATTCACTGTCTAGAGGCGTTGCGCATCTTTCAGACGCTCGGAATCAAACCTACGCACACCATTCGCGTTGTCTTTTTCATGAATGAAGAAAACGGAAACCAAGGGGGGCAACAATATGCCAAATGGTGTTTGGCAAACGGAGAAAAGCAAATCGCTGCAATGGAAAGCGACCGAGGCGGTTTTGCACCGCGTGGTTTTGGCCTAGATGGCCCCGACCAATACCTCAGTTTGCTCCAAAGCTTTGAACCAGTTTTGCGTTCATACGACCTGCATGTTTTTGAAAAAGGATATGGCGGCGTGGATATTGGCCCGCTCAAAGAACTGTATCCTGGCATTCCTCTTTTCGGCTTTGTTCCGGACTCTCAGCGCTATTTCGACTACCACCACGCACCTTCTGACGTTTTTGAATCGGTTAATAAGCGCGAGCTAGAACTCGGCGCTGCTGCGATTGCAAGCTTCGTGTATTTACTTGATCAAAAACTCTAGTTTAGGTAGTTATGTGCGGCATTTCCGGACTTCATCATAAACTTTCGAGCCCCACACCTTCAGGAGAGTCTATTCTTCAACAAATGAATGAGACTTTACTGCACCGTGGGCCCGACGGCGGAGGCCTCCAATGGTTTACAGACAATGATTTCGGACTCGCACACCGCAGGCTCTCTATAATAGACCTGAGTGCTGCAGCAGCCCAACCAATGCACAGCAATGGGCGCTATTGGTTGAGTTTCAATGGCGAAATATACAACTACCTCGAGCTGCGCACCGAACTGCTCGCTCTGGGCGCTCGTTTTCAGAGTGCCTCTGACGCCGAAGTCTTGTTGCAAGCATATGTTTACTGGGGGACAGACTGCCTCAAACGCTTCAATGGAATGTGGGCTTTCGCCATTTTTGATGCAGAAAAGCAATCTTTATTTTGCGCACGCGACCCCTACGGCGTCAAGCCCTTTTATTACCTAGACAACACCGCGCATTTTGGCTTCGCCTCCGAAATCAAGGCCCTTTTAAAAATACCCAGCTATAAAGTTGTTGCCAATCGCACGGCACTGCTAGACTACTTTGCCAACAGCAAGATCGAGCGCCAAGAAGAAGGTTTTTTTAAGGGCATCAAAGAATTGCAGCCAGGCCACACCCTGCAGTATCAACTCGCGAGTCGAACATGCGAAGTTAAGAGGTACTACAACCCAAGTGCGGGTAAGGACACCACAAGCGCGCCAAACTTAAGGCAAACTTTAGAAGATGCGGTCTCATTGCGTTTGCGCGCCGATGTGCCGCTGGGCTTTTGCCTCTCTGGCGGCCTAGATTCCAGTACATTGCTGTATTTAGCGGCTCAAATTCGACAAAAAACAAGCGTTAGCGCACTGAGCAGTGGCCTCCATGCCTTTACGGCTGTTCACGACTCCCCATTAGATGAAAGCGCCTGGGCTGCACAAATGATTGCGCACACAAATGCCACTTGGCATACCGCTGAACTCAACAGCACCCAACTGCTAGAGGCTTTGCCTCAACTCATTTACCACCAAGACATTCCGCTGCTGAGCACCAGTACTTTTGCGCAGAGCAGCGTCATGCAAAGCGCAGCCGAGCAAGGCATCAAAATTTTAATAGACGGCCAAGGCGGAGACGAACTCTTTGCCGGCTATCAAGTTTTTTATCCTACTTTTTTTAAGGAATTGTTTTGGAGCGGTAAATGGCGTCGTTTTGTCAAAGAATGGCAGCAGCTCGGCAATGCGCCGAGTTCCAAAAAATATATTGTCAAAGAATGGAGCAAAGACCTTTTGAGTTTGCTGCCGCAAGCACTTCAAAAGCGCATCTGGCGCGCAGGTCAAGCCACAAACGCTTATCTCACTGCTGATGGTTTTGTTGTGCGCAAGCGCTTTTCCAAACTGCAAGATCACCTTGCCTATTATTGCCAGGTAAACGAACTCAAAAGCCTTTTGCGTTGGGAAGATCGCTGCTCAATGCAATACAGCATTGAATCGCGCACACCATTTGCCGACGACTCCCAACTCATGCACGAAGCGAGCGCTTTAGAAGCTACCGACCTGATTCACAACGGTTGGTCTAAATTCAAATTGAGAGCAGCACTAGACGGCGACTTACCTCCAAGCATTTCTTGGCGCCGAGACAAAAAAGGATTTTCTGTACCCGAAAGCCAATGGCTCATGGAAACTGCAAATTATTGGCAAGAACAAATCCGCTCCAAAGCGCAGCTCGACAAAAGTGAGCTCATTGATAAAGCCTTGCTCCTTGAATCCTTACCTCGGATTTTTTCGAGCACAGCATTTGCAAATGAGCAGAATTTTGTTTTTAGATATGTAAGTTACTTGATCTGGATAGAGCAATTTAACATATCCGACTTTCACTAAAGTTTTGTGCTGCTAAGTCCCAGTTCGAACTGTCTTGTTGGAAGCGCATTGAGCTGAAGGTGCGCTGCATCAGCGCCATCTGGCAAATATACCGCACACAACGCATGTTTAACCAAATACACATTTTGATGTAGGTCTTTTGGTAAAGCGCGGTAAATTCCTAAAAGCACCTCATAACGCGGATACTCACCGTCTGATTTTGCATCGTGCCAAACTAAAATAGACTTTTCTGATTTGCGCAAGCGCAACGCCGTTTGGGTATCGCGCTCAACCGCCTCTGTGGCATGATCGCCATCAATGAAAATTAGATCACACTTTTGTTCGTAGGGGCGCCAATCAAAGGTTGCTGAATCTCCAAAAAGGTGGGTCACGTTGGTTAAGTCTTTTGAAAAAAAGCGATGCGAAGCAATATACGCTTGGCTCATGCCCATTTGCAAAAGGGTTTGATCGGGTAAATTCAGTGTAAATACTTCTTTCACATAAGGCGCTACATTGGCCGCGCTCTCCCCTCTCCAAGTCCCAATCTCTAGATAGGTTGCTACGTTGTAGCGACGACACACCAATTGTAAAAAAGCAAAATCTGTCACCATAGAAGAGCCCGATAAAAAAGCGTAAGGCGAAATAGCGAGCTGCGTTGCTTCTGGCCATTCAAAAACATCTGTTTGCTGTAGCTCAAGATGTGGGAACTCTTTTTCGAAGGCGCGCTGTAGCACCTGCTCATCCTTGAGAATTAAATTCAAGAGTGCTGGCCTTTGAAGGATCAGCCCAATGGCTTTGATCAATTTGCTGAATTTATTCATAGCTCTACTTGCGCCAACTCATGCGCATTTGGGTAAATAATTGGATAAACTCCACTTTGCGCGGAAAAAGAGAAAAAGTAGCGCCATCTTTCAAAAAATAACGCAATACCACTATACTCGTGGCAGCATAAGATATACTTGCTGCAAAAGCAGCACCCACAGCACAGTAAGCAGGAATAAACAGCAAAGAAGCAATC
>RDZL01000213.1 GCA_004295165.1 Flavobacteriia bacterium | reverse complement strand
GGTTTGGCCATGGCCAAATAAATCTATAGTAATAATGCGGTATTTTTTAGATAGTTCAGGAATCAATTCATCCCACATCGATTGGTTTTCTAAAAAACCATGTAGCAACACTACCGCCGTGCCTTTGCCTTGTTCGGTGTAGGAAATTTTGGTGTTTTTGTAATGCAACATTTTCATGATTGCAAAAATAGATTTTTTAACTGCAATTTCAACCCAACTTTAAATATAAAAAAAGGCTCACTTTCGTAAGCCTTTAAATTTGAATTTTTGAATATTATGCATTCATCAAACTCTCAATTTCATCTACTTCAATTGGAATATTACGCATTAAGTTGAAAGCTTCCTCTTTTTCTTGAATTACCATATCGTCTTCAATACGGATCCCAAAACCTTCTGCAGGAATGTAGATGCCAGGCTCTACGGTAAAGACCATGTTGGCGGCAATTGGCTCGTGCCACAACCCGACGTCGTGGGTGTCTAGACCCAAGAAATGGGAGGTGCCGTGCATGAAATATTTTTTGTAAGCTGGCCAAGCTGGATCTTGGTTTTTGATGTCTTCTAGCGTAATCAGGCCGAGCTTGACCAATTGCTCTTCCATAAGAAGGCCAACTTGCTTGTGGTATTCGGCCATGATGGTGCCCGGAACCAACAATTTAGTGGCTTCGTTTTTGACGTGCAAGACCGCATTGTAAACCGCTTTCTGACGCGCAGTAAAGCGCCCGTTGACTGGAATGCAGCGCGTGAGGTCAGAGCTATAATTTGCGTATTCTGCACCTACATCTAACAAAATGACGTCGCCATCTTGACATTGTTGGTTGTTTTCAATGTAGTGCAAAACACAAGCATTTTTACCTGAAGCAATAATGGGCGTGTAAGCAAAGCCTTTGGAGCGCTTGCGCAAGAATTCATGAGCGAGTTCGGCCTCAATTTCATACTCCCATACGCCTGGCTTGATGAAACCGAGCAACCTGCGCACACCTGCTTCTGTGATGTTGCAAGCGGTTTGCATGAGTTCGAGTTCGATAGGCGCTTTGATAGAGCGAATTTTGTGCATAATGGGTGCAGCCTTATAAACCTGATGCGCTGGGAAGTCTTGCTTGACTTGTTTGATGAAGCGGTCTTCGCGGGTTTCTACTTCTGTGTTGGCACGCAAGTGTTCGTTGGTGTTGAGATAGATACCGCTGGCCTCAGCCATCATTTGCTTGAAAATAGTCGGGAATTGTTGGAGCCAATAAACGGTTTGAATACCTGAAGTTTCAAACGCCATTTGTTTGGTGAGCTTCTCGCCTTCCCAAATAGCAATGAGTTCGCTGGTTTCCTTTAAAAACAAAACTTCTCGATGGGCCGGATTACTTGCGTTCGGAAAAAGTACCAAAATAGATTCTTCTTGATCGACGCCAGACAAAGCGAGGATATCGCGGTGTTGGGCAAAAGGCAAAGTGCTGTCGGCAGATACCGGATAGATATCATTGGAATTGAATACAGCCAAAGAATTAGCCGCCATTTGAGCGGTGAATTTTTGACGGTTTGAGATGTATAATGACTTGTCTATGCGATCGTATTTCATGGAAAAGAAGTTTGAAAGTAAATTTAGGCGTTCTCTTTGAACCAGCTCGAGTAAAGCACATAATTGTTGGCAATGCGCTGTACTTCGCCGGCAAATAATTCGGGGGTAAGTGTTTTGATTTTTTTGGCGGGTATACCTGCGTAAATACTCCAAGACTCGACGCGCGTGCCTTCGGTAAGGACTGCGCCAGCGGCAACAATGCTGTTGGTTTCGATATGACAGTTGTCCATGACGATAGAGCCCATCCCGATCAGAACGTTGTCTTCTATTGTGCAGCCATGAACAAGCGCGTTGTGCCCGATAGAAACGTTGTTGCCAATATGGAGCTTTGTTTTTTCATAGGTGCAGTGCAAGACTGCGCCATCTTGGATATTGACTTTGTTGCCCATCCGGATGCTATTGACATCGCCGCGCACAACCGCCGAAAACCAAACTGAGCATTGCTCGCCCATCTGTACATCGCCCACAATAGTCGCGTTTTCTGCCATGAAACAATCAGGACCAATTTGGGGCTCAAAACCCCTGCATGCTTTAATGAGTGCCATAGCAACAAAGGTAATGAAATCACTTTAGTCTATTGATGTGAACTTTCGAAGGTGAAATAAATCGAAATTTGGAAATTGACTATGTTGGTAACATTCAAAACCAAAACGTTGGTAAACCACTGCATTGCGTTTGATACTTGTCTCGGCATAAATCGCTGCATTTTTTCGCTTGGCTAATTGATAGAGATCTTGCATGAGTCCTCGTGCAGTAGGACCGCCAAGCGCAGCGTCTGAAACGGCATAAAACCAGACATATAAATCTGTTGGTTGGCATTTGCGCAGTAATTGAACCTGCTTTTCTGTTTTTGAAATTGCTGACAAGCGTCTCCATTCAAAACACCTGAAAGCCATCCAATATTGACTGCATTTTTCCAGAAAAGATAACTTTAAGGCTTCGGCTTCAAAAACAATGAGAACACCATCCTTATTATCAGATAAATAAACCCCTCCTCTTTTATGTGCCACTCTTAGGACGTACTCGGTCATTATTGCAATCTTTCCCTCCAGCCTTTTCGACCCCAATAAATAAATGATGTGAGGATTATCGATAAAAGCTTCCTGAAAAATCTGAATGATCAGTTGTGTGTCACTATGACTAGCTTGCTTCATAAGAACAATATTACTTGTGTTATTCACAAGAATGAAACCGAATTGTACAAGTTTTATTCTGTGAGTTGTGTTTTTCACAAGTTGAAACTTTTAACAATAGAATACGTACAACGCTCGTTCTTATTTCCATACATGAAACGAATTATTCAAAGCAAATGGTTTAAAATCCCTTATCGTATCGCACTCTATGGTTTTGCGGCCTATGGCGTGGTGCTGGTTGGTATTTTTGTTGCCCTTAAATTGCGCCTTACCGACGACAAAGGATTGGTAGACAATAACAACCGCTATTTTCAGTCGATGCACGACAAATACAACCAAAACTTTAAAGTAGACAGCTCTTCACTTGTGGCCTACCGCAATGAAATTTTGCAGCGCATCAATTTGGTCAATGCCTATTACCCGAAAAATGCCCGCACAATTCTAGATGCCTGGGCGCAGTCTAAATCAGAGAAAACAGCCCTGCAAATGCTTGCAGCCATAGACCTCAAACTCAAAGACAACAAAAGCTATCAAAGAAAATTAAAGGCCCTGCTTGCAAAAAATCAAAATACAAACAACGCAAACGGCGGCAATGCCTTTGAATGGATGAACTTCATCGAGTGGTCTTACTTTAAAGAAGCGGTAGCCAAAGACAAACGCTACATAGATTCGGCAGCGGCCGCTTGTGGTGTGGAACCACGCATGATTGTTGCTTGCTTGGTGGGCGAACAAGTGCGGCTTTTCAATTCTAGACGCGAACGCTTCAAAGATTTTGTAGCTCCCCTTAAAACACTGGCGCTCGAAACCAACATGTCTTTTGGCGTCACGGGAATCAAGGAAAACACCGCTAGAAACATTGAAAATTACTTGAAAGACTCCTCGAGTCCGTATTATTGTGGTGCTGAATATGCGCACCTACTCGACTACGACTCTAGTCGCAATTACAACAACCAACATAATGACACCTTAAGTTTGAGGGTAAAACGCTTGGTCCAATACAAAGACCATTATTACTCTTATCTGTATGCAGGAATTTTTATCAGACAAATTGCCACCCAATGGCAAAACTCAGGCTACCCCATAGATGAGCGCCCAGAGATCTTAGCCTCCATTTTCAATCTAGGGTACAGCAAATCCAAACCCAAAAAGAACCCTGCAGTTGGCGGTTCAAACTTTATGATCCGCGACAAAGAGTATACTTTTGGCGGTGTTGCCTACGATTTCTACTATTCAGGAGAGCTGCTCGAGGAGTTTCCGTATGCAGAGGTAAAGATCAGTAGGTAGGTGGGCTTACAACTTTGAAAGTTCTAGCATAATGTGTTGGGATTTCTCTTTCATCAAATTCAATTTGAATTGACAATCGAGGCCCATTTCGGTATGTAGTATTTCAATCCGCTCCTTTTTTAAAAAAGTCATCACGCTTGGCATTTGCGCATAGCTACAAGAAAACTCGAAGCTTTCCATTTCTTCTTTTTCGATAATTTGCGCATTTTCTATCGCGTCTTTTGCAGCGGTTCGGTAGGCGCTAATGAGGCCCCCTACACCTAAGTTTGTACCCCCATAATAGCGCACCACAGCGATTAATATATTCGTGAGTTCATTGGCTTGGATTTGACCAAGAATAGGTGGGCCAGCAGAATTGGAAGGCTCGCCGTCATCAGATGCGCGGTAAAGTTTGTGGTCTGCGCCCAGGCGGAAGGCCGAACACACATGAACGGCTTGGTGATGCTCCTTGCGCTTTTGGGCAATAAACGCTTTGATTTCATCCTCAGCAGAGACTGGGACCGCAAATGCCAAGAACTTAGATCCTTTTTCTTTGTAGAATCCTTCACTTTCTTTGGCAATTGTTTTGTAGCTGGCCACATTGCGAAATTACAGCCATTATCCGTAATTTCGGACTATGAACTTTAAATTCGCTGCATTCAGTTTAGTGCTGATCTTGGCCTTTGCCTGTGGCGAAGACCCAATTGTTCCACCACCAACTTCTGGGCCGCAACAATACGGTACGCCACTGGTGAATGTCCCTGACCCCGACAAAGCTTGTATTTATGAGGTCAATTTGCGCGCACAGAGTTCGGAAGGAACCTTACAAGGTGTCATTTCCAAATTACAGCACATCAAAAGCCTCGGTACCAATGTTATTTGGCTCATGCCCATTTATGAGGAAGGTAGCGTAAATAGTGTGGGTTCTCCCTATTGCATCAAAGACTACACAAAAATCAATCCCGAATACGGTACGCTCGCCGATTTGCGCGCGCTCACCGACCAAGCGCACGCCCTAGGCATGGCGGTAATTTTAGATTGGGTAGCCAATCACACCTCCTGGGACCACCCCTGGATTAGTGCCCACCCTGAATGGTACAGCCAGAATGCCAACGGCCAAATCATTATTCCGCCCGGAACCAACTGGAATGATGTCGCCGATTTGAATTTCAATCAGGCCGCTATGCGCGCCCAGCAGATTGCCGACATGAAATACTGGATCCTCGAGGCCAATGTGGACGGGTTTCGCTGCGACTACGCAGACGGCGTGCCCTTCGATTTTTGGTCCGAAGCCATTTCGGCACTCAAGTCTTTGAATAAACGAGATGTGCTGATGCTTGCAGAGGGCGCCCGCTCAGATCACTATCAAGCTGGCTTTGACCTCACCTACAGCTGGAATTACTACACATCCTTAAAAAACGTCTGGGCAGGTTCAGCCAGCAGCGCACTTACTACTACCCACCAAGTTGAGTTGGCCGCCTTGCCAAGCGGAAAAGGCAAAGTTCGCTTCACCACCAACCACGATCAATCTGCGTGGGAAGCTTCACCCATGACGCTTTTCAACGGTAAAAACGGTGCCATAGCAGCTAGCGTGGCCAATCTTTTCTCGGGCGGAACACCCTTATTGTACACAGGGCAAGAAGTTGGCAAAACCGGCACCACTCCCTTCTTTTCTAATTCAAGCATCAATTGGAGTGCGAATGCCGACATGTTAGCGGCCTACCAAAAAATTTATGAGGTCTATAACAACTATCCTGCAGCAAGGGTCAACAATTATTCTATTTATCAATTATCTAATGACCTCATTTGCTGGAAAAAAACAAGTGGAAACCAATCATTATTGGTCCTCATAAATGTCCGAAACACCACCATTAATGTCAATTTACCTCCTGCCTTGAACGGTACTTTTTTGAACTTAATTAGCAATCAAAACGAAGCCGTTAGTAACGCGCTGTCGCTTACACCTTATGCCTACCGAATTTATCAAATGAATTAAACTATCCTATGAAAAGCTTGGTTTTCCTTCTTCTTTTTATCCCTTTTTTAAGCGCTGCACAAGTCGCAAAAAAGCCTGTGGTATATGATGTTGTGCACCTCAAGACAGGGAAAATCCTCTTTGGTGAAATCCTAGAGTTCAACCAAAAAGATGGCGACCTCACGTTTCGAGATGAATACAACCGCATGTATTCGTTGTCTAGAGAGATGTACGACTACTTTGAAGAGGATAAAGTGTATCAAAAACGCGTGAAAAACGTCGATTCTCTGGTGCGGGCACGAAAAATCGATGAACTAGACTTCCATGTGGGGCTCAATACACTGATGGCGGGCTATGACCAAGGCTTTATTGCCGATGATTACTACCTTCAAAGCTATAGCAACGGTATGTATTTTTACACGCCCATATGCTTGTCCTTAGGTGCCGGAAAATATGTTCACAGACAACACTATATTGGCGCCAGTGTTGATTTAAAAGCGATTGGCGGCCCTATCACATTTACCCAATACAGTGCTCATTATCGTTTTCAATACGATGGCATGAAAAATAATGTAGCCAGATATATTCCAATATCAATCGGAGTTCAAAATTCTTCAGATATCGAGTATTTTGACGTAACTGACCTCACGATGCCGCCGTTCCCAACAACAGTTCGCAAAGAATTTGAAACCAACGTAACTAGTTTGAACTTAGGCATTGGACATGGTTTTTCTTTCATCGGGAAAGACCTGCACTATTTCAATCTTGAATTTTTGCTATACAAGGGACTTTGGGCAAAACATTCGATGATTTCGAACGAACTGACCCTGCCCAACTTAAATTACCAAGCCGCAGGGGCACAACTCAAATTGAGTTACCATTTTTAAAATAATTTTTGTAAATTCAAGGAATGGAAATGATTTGGACCATTCTTGGCTTACTCCTAATTTTAGCTGGTTTACTGGGTAGCTTTCTGCCTGTATTGCCCGGGCCACCCATTTCTTTTATCGGACTCCTCCTCTTGCATTTCTTTGGTGGTCATGCTTTATCGGCAGCCCTTCTTTATACCTACGGCAGCTCAGCTGTCATTTTACTCATTCTCGACTACTACCTTCCCGTCTGGACCACCAAAAAATTTGGCGGAAGCAAAGCTGGCCAATGGGGCGCCAC
>RDZL01000212.1 GCA_004295165.1 Flavobacteriia bacterium | reverse complement strand
GGTACAAATCATTGAACATTCAAAAATTAAAAAGGGTTCGTCTGAGCCAAACCGCGTAAAAGTTGGTTCCGTTACTTGGGATCAAGTTCGTGCGATTGCCGAAGACAAACTTCCTGATTTGAATTGTTTTACGGTTGACTCTGCTATGCGCATGGTTGCAGGAACAGCAAGAAGTATGGGGGTTACCGTTAAAGGTGGCGAAGCTCCAAAATCCAAATAATCATAGACTATGAAAAGAGTTTCTAAAAAAAGAAAAGAGATTTTGGCAAAATACGATTTGTCAAAAACTTTCACTCTAACAGAAGCATGTGATTTGGTGAAGGGAATTTCTACCACTAAATTCGATGCCTCTGTAGATATTTGTGTTCGTTTGGGTGTAGACCCGCGTAAAGCGAATCAAATGGTACGTGGAACCGTTGCCTTACCTCACGGTACTGGTAAAGATGTTAAAGTACTTGTACTTTGCACGCCAGACAAAGAGAAAGAAGCGCAAGATGCAGGTGCAGACTACGTTGGTCTTGACGATTACATCGCAAAGATCAAAGCTGGCTGGACAGACGTTGACGTGATCATCACGATGCCTTCAGTAATGGGTAAAGTAGGTGCGCTTGGTCGTATCCTCGGTCCACGCGGCTTGATGCCAAACCCGAAAACAGGTACTGTTACCATGGAAATTGGTAAAGCAGTAGAAGAGGTGAAAGCCGGTAAAATTGACTTTAAAGTTGATAAATACGGTATCATCCACGCTGGAATCGGTCGTGTAAGTTTTGATGGTGATAAAATTCGTGAGAATGCCTCCGAATTGGTTTCTACCCTTATCAAACTCAAGCCTTCTGCAGCAAAAGGTACATACATTAAAAGTATCTACTTGAGCTCTACAATGAGTCCCGGAATACAAATTGACGCGAAGTCTGTTACTGCTTAATACTTAGAACACATGACAAGAGAAGAAAAAGCACAGTACATCAGCGATTTAGCAGCACAATTGTCTGCTAGCCAAGTTGTGTATTTGACAGACACTGCAGATTTGACCGTTGAGGCTGTAAACACCCTCCGCAGAAGATGTTTTCAATCAAACATCTCCATGCGTGTAGTTAAGAATGCTTTGCTCGAAAAAGCGATGGATCAAGTAGAAGGTAAAGATTTTGGTGCGTTGAGAGACGTATTGAAAGGATCTACCTCTGTGATGATCTCTGAAGTTGCTAATGCGCCTGCAAAATTGATTGCAGACTTCCGCAAGAAGTCTCCAAAACCACTTTTGAAAGGAGCATACATCGACGAAGCAATTTTTATTGGTGATGACCAACTAAGCGCATTAGAATCACTCAAGAGCAAAGAAGAGCTCATCGGTGACCTCATTGCCTTGTTGCAAAGCCCAGCGAAAAATGTATTGTCTGGTCTTCAAGGTGCTGGTGGCAAAATTGCTGGCATCCTTAAAACGCTCGAAGAAAGAGCATAATCAAATTATTTTTAAACCTTTTTAAATTTAAATAAAATGGCTGATTTAAAGCAAATTGCAGAAACGTTAGTTAACCTTACAGTAAAAGAAGTAAGTGAATTAGCAACAATTATGAAAGACGAGTATGGCATCGAGCCTGCTGCTGCTGCTCCAGTAATGGTAGCTGGCGCTGCTGCTGGTGCTGGTGAAGCTGCTGCTGAGCAAACTGAATTTGATGTAATCCTCAAAGCTGGTGGTGCTAACAAACTTGCAGTAGTGAAACTTGTAAAAGAATTGACTGGTAACGGATTGAAAGAATCTAAAGACCTAGTTGATGCAGCACCTTCTACATTGAAAGAAGGCGTTTCTAAAGACGAGGCTGAAGGCCTCAAAAAGTCTCTTGAAGAGGCTGGTGCTGAAGTAGAAGTTAAGTAATTCGATTCAGGATATACAGGAAAGGCACCGCCGAAAGGCGGGTGCCTTGTCCTGTTTTTTGCATGTTGATTTCAACAGAGTACAAAACATTAAAAAAAACAAGCCTTGGCAACAACAACTAATTCAACCAGAATTAATTTTGCTTCAAGCAAAAACCAATTTGAATATCCAGATTTTTTGGAGATTCAATTAAAGTCTTTTCAAGAATTTTTCCAGTTGGAAACAACTCCGGAGAATCGCGAAAGTGAAGGGCTTTTCAAAGTGTTTGCTGAAAACTTTCCCATTACGGATACCCGCAACCAATTTGTTCTTGAATTCCTGGATTATTTTATTGATCCACCTCGTTACACCATTGAAGAGTGTATCGAAAGAGGACTCACGTACAGTGTGCCCCTCAAAGCAAAACTGAAACTGTATTGTACTGACCCTGAGCACGAGGATTTCGAAACCATCGTTCAGGACGTTTACTTAGGTACAATTCCTTATATGACACCGAAAGGTTCATTTGTGGTCAATGGCGCAGAACGCGTTATTGTATCTCAATTGCACCGTTCACCAGGTGTTTTCTTTGGACAGTCTCGCCATGCAAATGGCACGAAATTATATTCAGCCAGAATCATTCCTTTCAAAGGATCTTGGATTGAATTTGCTACAGATATCAACAATATCATGTATGCTTACATCGACCGTAAAAAGAAATTACCTGTAACGACCCTTTTCCGCGCTATTGGCTACGAAACAGACCGCGATATCTTAGATATTTTTGGTTTGGCCGACGAAGTAAAGGTGAGTAAAACCAATCTTAAGAAACTCATCGGTCGTCGTTTGGCGGCAAGGGTTCTCAAAACTTGGATCGAAGATTTCGTAGATGAAGACACCGGAGAAGTTGTTTCTATCGAGCGTAACGAAGTGATCCTCGACCGCGAATTATTGATCGGCGAAGAGCACCTCGATTCAATCATGGATTCAGGCGCAAAATCTTTGATCTTGCACAAAGAAGATGGAAACTCTACGGATTACACCATCATCTATAACACCTTACAAAAAGATACTTCCAACTCTGAAAAAGAAGCGGTTGAACACATCTATCGTCAATTACGTAACGCAGATCCACCAGACTACGAAACGGCAAAAGGTGTATTTGAGAAATTATTCTTCTCTGATGCGCGTTACGATTTAGGTGAAGTAGGACGCTACCGCATCAACAAGAAACTCAATTTAGATGTTGCTGAGGAGTCGCGCGTATTGACCAAAAACGACATCATTTCAATCATTAAATACCTGATTGAACTCATCAACTCTAAGGCAGATATCGATGATATCGACCACTTGTCTAACCGCCGTGTTCGTACAGTTGGAGAGCAACTTTACTCACAATTTGGTGTAGGTTTGGCACGTATGGCTCGCACAATCCGCGAGCGCATGAATGTCCGCGACAACGAAGTCTTTACACCTATCGACCTTATCAATGCCAAGACTTTGTCTTCGGTTATTAATTCCTTCTTCGGTACCAACCAGCTATCTCAGTTCATGGACCAAACCAACCCGCTTTCGGAAGTCACGCACAAGCGTCGTCTTTCTGCACTCGGGCCAGGCGGTCTATCGCGCGAACGCGCCGGATTTGAGGTTCGTGACGTTCACTACACGCACTACGGTCGTTTGTGTACCATCGAAACACCTGAAGGTCCGAACATCGGACTCATCTCTTCACTTTGTGTATTCGCCAAAGTCAACAAGCTTGGTTTCATCGAAACACCATATCGTCGTGTAGACAACGGTCGTGTTGTATTCGAAGAGAGTCCAATTTACTTGGCAGCTGAAGAAGAAGATTCAAAAACAATTGCTCAGGCCAACGCCAAGATCGACGAAAAAGGAAATTTCCTTTCTGATTTAGTCAAAGCGCGTTACGAAGGTGATTTCCCTGTTGTAGCTCCTGGCGACCTCAGCTTGATGGACGTTGGTGCCAACCAAATTGCCTCTATTGCGGCCTCTTCTATTCCTTTCCTCGAGCACGATGATGCCAACCGTGCACTCATGGGCTCCAACATGCAGCGCCAAGCGGTGCCATTGTTGCGTCCAAATGCACCAATCGTCGGTACAGGAATCGAGCAACTTGTAGCTAGAGACTCTCGCGTTTTGATCAACGCAGAAGGTTCTGGTACTGTTGAATACGTAGACGCCAACGAAATCGTCATCCGTTACGACTGGAATGACCAAGATAAACTCGTGAGTTTTGAAAGCGAAGTAATGCGTTACTCGCTCACTAAATTCATGAAAACCAACCAAAGTACTTGTATCAACCTCAAGCCAATCGTCCAAAAAGGCGATCGCGTAGAAAGAGGCCAGGTGCTTTGTGAAGGTTACGCAACCCAATCGGGAGAACTCGCACTCGGTCAAAACCTCAAAGTGGCATTCATGCCTTGGAAAGGTTACAACTTCGAGGATGCGATTGTGATTTCTGAGAAAGTGGTCCGCGACGATATCTTTACCTCTATTCACATCGATGAATATTCTTTGGAAGTACGCGACACCAAACGCGGTATGGAAGAACTCACTTCTGACATCCCTAACGTTTCTGAAGAAGCTACCAAAGACCTCGATGAAAACGGCCTCATCCGTATTGGTGCCGAGATCAAAGAAGGAGATATCCTTATTGGTAAAATCACTCCGAAAGGTGAAACAGACCCTTCACCAGAAGAAAAACTTTTACGCGCCATCTTTGGAGACAAAGCAGGAGACGTTAAAGATGCTTCTTTGAAAGCTGGTCCATCGCTTCGCGGTGTGGTGATCCAGAAAAAATTGTTCTCAAGAGCAGTTAAAGATCGCAAGTCTAAATCTCAAGATAAACCTGTTCTCGAGGCACTCGATGCAGATTATCAAAGAGACCTTTCTGTATTGCGCGACAAACTTGTCGATAAATTATTGGTCATTCTCGGGGAGCAAAAATCTTCAGGTGTATTCAATAACTTTAAAGAAGAGTTGATCAAAAAAGGTACTAAATTCAGCAACAAATCATTGAGCGCACTTGACTACTCTATTGTCAATCCACTCAACTGGACGTCTGATACCGATACCAATCAACTGATTTCTCGTGTCATTCACAACTTCAACATCAAAGCCAACGATTTACTTGGTATCTACAAGCGTAAAAAATTCCATATTTCTGTCGGTGATGAACTACCAGCCGGAATCGTGAAATTAGCGAAGGTATACGTAGCTAAAAAACGCAAGCTTAAAGTTGGTGATAAAATGGCGGGTCGTCACGGTAACAAAGGAATTGTGGCCAATATCGTTCGTCAAGAAGATATGCCATTCCTCGAAGACGGCACACCAGTTGACATCGTTCTCAATCCACTAGGGGTACCATCTCGTATGAACCTCGGTCAGATTTACGAAACCGTTCTTGCTTGGGCCGGTGAAAAACTAGGTGTCAAATTTGCTACACCAATTTTTGACGGTGCGAAACCAGAAGAAATCAACGACTGGACTGACAAAGCAGGTGTTCCGCGTTCAGGTAAAACTTACCTCTACGATGGTGGCACTGGCGAGCGCTTCCACCAACCGGCAACGGTAGGTATCATCTACATGTTGAAACTTTCTCACATGGTCGATGACAAAATGCACGCACGTTCAATCGGACCATACTCGCTCATTACCCAACAACCATTGGGTGGTAAAGCACAGTTTGGTGGTCAGCGTTTTGGTGAGATGGAAGTTTGGGCATTAGAAGCATTTGGTGCGGCTAATATCCTACAAGAAATCCTTACCGTGAAATCTGACGACGTCATGGGTCGTGCCAAGGCATATGAATCTATTGTGAAAGGCGATAACATTCCAGAACCAGGTATTCCTGAGTCCTTCAATGTATTGTTACACGAATTACGTGGCTTGTGCCTTAACGTATCAATGGATTAATTCAAAATACTAACGTTAATAGTCGAGATCAAATGGCTTTCAATAAAGAAACCCCAAAAAAGCAAAGCAGCTTCAACAAAATCACTATCTCCTTGGCTTCACCAGAAGTGATCTTGGAGCACTCTAGTGGAGAAGTTTTGAAACCAGAAACCATCAACTACCGCACCTATAAACCGGAGCGTGATGGCTTGTTCTGTGAGCGCATTTTTGGACCTGTTAAAGATTACGAATGTCACTGTGGTAAATACAAGCGCATCCGATACAAAGGAATCGTCTGTGACCGCTGTGGTGTAGAAGTTACTGAAAAGAAAGTACGTCGTGAGCGCATGGGACACATCTCTTTGGTGGTTCCGGTTGCACACATCTGGTACTTCCGTTCACTTCCGAACAAAATCGGTTATTTGTTAGGTTTGCCTACCAAAAAACTCGATCAAATTATCTATTACGAGCGTTATGTTGTCATTCAGGCTGGTGCTGTTACCGGAACTGACAAATGGGCAAATGTCAAGAAAATGGACTTCATCACAGAAGAAGAATACCTCGACATGCTCGATTTGCCAGAATTGGCCAACAACCATTACCTAGACGACACCGACCCCAACAAATTCATCGCCAAGATGGGTGCAGAAGCACTTTACGATTTGTTGGCTGGCCTCAACCTTGACCAAATGTCTTATGACTTGCGTTATCAAGCTGAAACAGAAACATCTGTTCAGCGCAAGAACGAAGCACTTAAGCGTTTGCAAGTTGTAGAAGCCATGCGCGACTCACAAAAACGCATTGACAACCGTCCAGAATGGATGATTGTGAAGGTAGTTCCGGTTATTCCGCCAGAATTGCGTCCGTTGGTTCCACTAGATGGCGGCCGCTTCGCAACTTCTGACCTCAACGACCTTTACCGTCGTGTGATCATCCGCAATAACCGCTTGAAGCGCTTGATCGAAATCAAGGCACCAGAGGTTATTTTGCGCAACGAAAAGCGTATGTTGCAAGAGGCTGTCGATTCACTATTTGACAACTCAAGAAAATCTTCTGCTGTTAAAACAGAATCGAACCGTGCCCTCAAATCGCTTTCAGATTCATTGAAAGGTAAGCAAGGTCGTTTCCGTCAAAACTTACTTGGTAAGCGTGTAGACTACTCAGCTCGTTCAGTTATTGTTGTAGGTCCAGACCTTAAATTGCACGAATGTGGTTTGCCAAAAGACATGGCAGCAGAACTCTACAAACCGTTTATCATTCGCAAAATGATTGAGCGCGGTATTGTTAAAACGGTTAAATCTGCAAAGAAAATCGTTGACCGCAAAGAGCCAGTTGTTTGGGATATCCTCGAAAACGTATTGAAAGGTCA
>RDZL01000245.1 GCA_004295165.1 Flavobacteriia bacterium | reverse complement strand
ATCGGGGCCTATCACAGTTTTGACATTGAAGTGGCGGTAGTCTGCTTTACTCTGTACGCCATTCTTAAAAACAACACAGGCCGAGACAGGATTGGTGCCTTGTAAGTTCGAATTATCGAAACATTCAATGTGTAGAGGTGGCTTAGCTAAGCCAAGTGCACTCTGCAATTCTAAAACAGCTTGCATCGGAACGTTTTGAACAGCTGTACTCTTGTTCATGGCTGCTTTTCGGGCCTGAAGCTGTGCATGGCGTACGTTGTCTATGGCCATCTCGAGCAATTGCTTCTTTTCGCCAATTTTAGGAAATAAACTTTTGGCATCAGCGAGTAAAAGCGGCTCCTTGAGCCCCACTACAATTTCTTTGGAACTGCTTTCAAAATGCCCCCGCAGTTGTGGGATAATCTGCCTGTATAATGTCTCGAGCGGTACATCTAACGGATCCGATACCTTTGAAGTATAAGCATGGACAATGCTTCCCTCGCAAATAACAAGATAACTCAGCCAGGCATCCGGCTGGGCTTTTTCGACATAACACACGTCAAAATTTTGCGTGTGATCCGATACCATCATTGATTTAGCTTGGTATTTCCCAAGTGCATCTATCAGTTCTTTACAGCGTTGTGCAGCCTCAAATGCCTGGGTACTCGCGTGCACCAGCATATCTTTTTTGAGTTGCTGGATCAAAGAAAAGTTTTTACCCTCCAATAATAGGCGAATGGTTTGCAAAGTTTGGTCGTAGGCAACGCTCGTTTGCAAGTTTTCACAAGGCCCTGCACATTTGCCAATATGATATTCAAGACATACTTTGTATTTGCGTTGTTCGAGTTTCTGCGTCCGCAAATCGAGTGCACAAGTTCTGATCTGAAAAAGCTCGCGAATGAGCGTCAGCAATTGATGCATTTGCTTGACGTTAGGGTAGGGGCCATAATAGGTAGACCCGTCATTGAACTTGCGTCTGGTCGGAAAAACCCGCGGAAAAGCTTCATTTTTGATGACGATCCATGGATAAGTTTTGTCGTCTTTGAGCAAAACGTTATAACGTGGCTTGTAACTCTTGATGAGGTTGTTCTCGAGCAATAAGGCATCGAGCTCGTTTTGCACGACCGTAAAGCGTAAATCGCAAATGAGCTTCACCAAAGTACGCGTTTTACCGTCTAAATGATCCTTTTGAAAGTAGGAACTGACGCGTTTTTTAAGGTCGATAGCCTTCCCTACATAAATGATTGTCCCATTTTGATCCAAAAATTGATACACTCCCGGGTTGTGCGGCAGCGTATTTACTTTATTGGTCAATTGGTCTTTGGAAATCATAGCTCAAAATTAGAAACATTGTGCGGAATATCTCGCTCTTCTTATCTTTGTTGCATGCTAGATGAATTTATCAAATCTGCCTTACAGGAAGATATCCAAGATGGCGACCACTCCTCAATGGCTTGTGTGCCTGCTACAGCTCAATCAAAAGCGATTTTATTGCTCAAAGAAGCGGGTGTACTGGCGGGGATGCAAGTGGCCCAAAGAATTTGTGAAATTTACGACCCAAGCTTGCAAATGACCACATTTTTAAAAGATGGCGACCGCGTCAGTTATGGTCAGGTTGCATTTACTTTGGAAGGGTCAGCGCGTTCTATTTTAGCGGTTGAG
>RDZL01000211.1 GCA_004295165.1 Flavobacteriia bacterium | reverse complement strand
CATCGAGGCCATGCAACAACAAGCAGAGGTCTACTGGCAATTTAACTTATTTGAACAAGCCGTTCAACGGTCCATTTTTTCGCTACAACTCGCCGAAGAAGCAGCCCTCGATTACTACAAGCTGAGTCCGCTTTTGCTCATTGCATCTATTTCTACGGATGTCAAGAATTACAATGTCGCGGATGCTTACTTGAAACTCGCCCAAGACCTTGCCCAAACCTTGAAAGACGAGCGCAGTTTGGCTTTTGCAAACTATCTTTTTGGGAGGTACTACTTAGGTACAAATGCTCCTTCAAAAGCGGCACAGCGCGCCAATTTAGCTTATTATTGGTTCCATGAGACAGGCAATGTTCGCTATACCAATCGTTCGAGCTTACTCCGGCTTGTAGCGCTCCGGGATGAAGGCGGGAAAATAGGTTCGGGGTTCAGCAGCTTTGTGGCCTCCATAGCACATGAACCAGATCCCTTGCTGCTTTCAGAAACTTATTATGAATACGGTCAGTATTTATTAGCAGCAAAGCAATTTGCACAGGCAAAAGTCGCTTTTGAGAAAAGTTTGAGTTGCTTGCCTTTCGAATCTTTGATCAGACCCAAAATCGCCAACACCTACCGTGCCTTAGCCACAATTGCCAGCAAAACTGGGCAGCTAGCCATGGCGTATCAGCATCAGCAAAAATACAGTAGCTGGCTCGAAAACAGCCCCATTTGGCGCAGTGCTGCGCGCATTGAAGAGATGGCCGCAGCCAATTTGCGCGAAGAGCGCGAACGCCTTATTTTGAACCAACAAGCGTCTATAGAGCGCGCGCAAAAAGAGCGCGAAATCATCGAACTTCAACGCGACCGACAATTGGTCATTTCCATCCTTTTTATTCTCGCCATCATTTTTGGGGTCATCATCTACGTGCTCAGAATGCAGCAAATCAAGATCAAGCAGGAGCAGCGAGAGGCCGAGCTGTCTCAAACACTTTTACGCACGCAAATGAATCCGCATTTTGTCTTTAATGCCATGTCGGTTATTCAGAGTTATATCTACGAGAACGACCCCGCTAAATCATCGCAGTTTTTGGTCAATTTTTCCAGACTCATGCGCCTCATCCTAGAAAACTCTCCTAAGGAATTCATCCCTATCGAACTCGAAAGAGAAATTCTAGACAAATACCTCACTGCCCAAAAAATGCGTTTTGAAAACCGTTTTGACTACGAGCTCACCATCAGCGACGACCTCCTCTTTAATAAAGCGATGGTTTCACCAATGATTACTCAGCCCTTTATCGAAAACGCAATCGAACACGGTCAGCTGCACTCCGTAAAAGACGGTAAAATTTCCGTTGATATCTATGCCAAAGATGCGCAGCTCTACATCCAAATTCAAGACAATGGCGTTGGTCGTAAAAAGTCTGCCGACACCAAAAAAATGAAGACGCATAAAAGTATGGCGATCGATATTACACGCGAACGCATCGCTATTCTCAATAAAAAGTATAAATTTAATGGTAGCTTGACTATGACCGACCTAGATACCGTTTCTCAAACCGGAACAGTTGTTCAGCTTGTCTTGCCACTAAAGTACGAACCCGAACAATAAAACTTCTGTGCCATGAGTCGAAAAGTACTGATCATTGATGACGAAAAACCAACCCGGACCTTCATCCGCAAAATGCTCGAATCTTTTGATTTGAACCTCAGTGTGTATACCGATGGCGAAAATGTAGCGTCTGGAATTGAAGCCATAGAAGATATCCAGCCAGATATCGTATTACTCGATATCCAAATGCCTGACGGCAATGGTTTTGATGTCTTAAGACAGGTGAAGTACAAGGCGTTTGAAGTAATTTTCATTACCGCTTTTCAGGAGTTCGCCGTGCAAGCCATTAAATTTTCTGCACTAGATTACATCTTAAAGCCAATAGATGCAGAAGAACTCCACACCGCCATGACCAACGCCCTACAATTAGTAGAGCACAAAAAAGACGACGCACAGTTTCAAGCCCTACAGCACAACATTCAGCCTCAACACAAGCGCAAACTCGTGCTCAAGACACAAGAGAGTATTTTTGTAATTGAAATAGATGATATCGTTCACTGTGAGGCCGATAAAAACTATACGTTTTTCTACCTCAACGACGGCAAGAAAATTTTGGTGTCCAAAACCTTAAAAGATTACGATACCATGCTAGCTGGCTTCTCCTTTTTCAGGGTGCATCAGTCGCATTTGATCAACCTCAATTATGTGGAGCGCTATGACAAACACGACGGAGGCTCAGTGATTTTGAAAGATGGCACCGCTATTCCGTTGTCTCCTGCCAAAAAAGAGCAGTTCTTTAAGAGCCTAGACTTACTTTAGAGCGCTTTCTAGGTCTGCGATAAGGTCTTCGGCGTCTTCAACACCCACACTCAAGCGGATCAATGAATCGACTACGCCACTCTGTTCGCGCACTTCCTTCGGAATAGATGCGTGGGTCATGGTTGCTGGGTGTCCAATAAGCGACTCCACACCACCCAAAGACTCCGCAAGGGCAAATATGGATACTTTTTTGACCAAATCTAAAGCATCTTGCAACTGATTGCCTTTGAGTGTAAAAGAGATCATGCCGCCAAAGCCACGCATTTGTTTTTTTGCGACGTCGTGGTTGGGGTGCGTTTCAAAACCTGGCCAATAGACTTTGTCTACTTTTGGATGTGTTTGCAGGTAGCGAGCGATCTTTTCACCGTTTTCACAATGGCGTTGCATGCGCAAGTGGAGTGTTTTGATGCCACGCAAGACTAAAAAAGAATCCATTGGTGCAGTCACTGCGCCAGAAGAATTTTGGATGCGATACATTTCTGTAGCGAGGGCGTCGTCATTGCAGACCAAAGCACCCATTACAACATCGGAGTGGCCACCCAAGTATTTTGTCACGGAGTGCATGACCATATCGGCGCCTAAATCGAGCGGATTTTGTAAATATGGCGTGGCAAAAGTGTTGTCTACGCACAAAAGCGCGCCGGCTCTTTTGGAGATTTGCGCCATTGCCTCGATATCGATGATGTTCATCATGGGGTTTGTTGGCGTCTCGACCCAAATGAGTTTGGTGTTTTCATTGACCAAGGCCTCAACAGCTGCTGGGTTTTGCATGTCTACAAAATGAAAAATCAGACCGTATTTAGCAAAAATGGTATTAAAGATGCGGTAAGATCCGCCATAAAGGTCATTGGTAGAGATGATTTCATCGCCAGGGTTGAGCATTTTGATCACGCAGTCTATAGCAGCCAAACCCGAGCCGAAGCAAGCTCCGTGTTTACCGTTTTCAATGGCTGCGATGTTTTTCTCGAGCGCATGACGCGTCGGGTTGAGTGTCCTTGAATATTCGTAACCCTTGTGATTGCCAACGCCTTCTTGCACATAAGTAGAAGTTTGATAAATAGGGGTCATGATGGCGCCTGTTGCTGGATCTGGGTGGACGCCGGCGTGAATGGCTTTGGTGGCAAATTTCATAGTCAAAAAATGTTTGGACAAAATTAATAGAATCCTTTAAGGCAGACCCAATTCGAGCGCAGGATCCCAAAAAACTTTTTGAAAGTCTTGGATTTGATTTTGCACAACGACAATACCTTCTTCCTGCAAGCGCAGTTCCATCGTATTCGGCCCGTCAAAATGGTGTTTGCCACTCAACAAGCCAATCCGGTTGACCACCCGATGTGCGGGAATATCTGGTAAAATATGACTGGCATTCATGGCCCAGCCCACCATTCGTGCGCCTTGTTTGGAGCCCAAATAATTGGCAATAGCGCCATAACTCGTGACGCGGCCAAATGGAATGAGCCGCACGACGTCGTACACATCTTGGAAGAAATCTTTGTTTTTGAGCACTTTCAAAGATAAAAAAAAGCCACCTGTTGAGGTGGCTTTTGTAAATATGTACAGCGCTAGCTTATTTTTTATCGCAACAAGCTGCTTTGTCTGTTGAACATTTTGTGTCTTGCTCACAAGAAGTGCCGTTCATTTGGCATTCTGTGCCAGCTTTGCATTCTTTTTTCGTTGTTTCGGCGCCGTTGCCCAAGATAGGAGCGATCACCAAACCAATTAAGCAAGTCAATTTGATCAAGATATTCATTGATGGGCCTGAAGTATCTTTGAAAGGGTCACCAACGGTGTCGCCGGTAACTGCTGCTTTGTGCGCATCAGAACCTTTGTAAGTCATTTCTCCGTTGATTTCAACACCAGCTTCGAAAGATTTTTTGGCGTTGTCCCAAGCTCCACCTGCGTTGTTTTGGAAAACTGCCCAAAGCACACCAGAAACAGTTACACCAGCCATATAGCCACCGAGCATTTCGGCGATCAATTGGTTGTCAGAAGGGTAAACCAATTTGCCAAGCAATACAATCGCAATTGGCAATCCAATAGTGAGGATACCAGGGAGCATCATTTCGCGAAGGGCAGCTTTTGTAGAGATTTCTACACATTTGCCGTATTCTGGCTTGCCAGTTCCTTCCATGATACCAGGGATTTCTTTGAACTGACGACGCACTTCATAAACCATGTCCATTGCTGCTTTACCAACTGAGTTCATGGCAAGCGCTGAGAAAACAACCGGAACCATACCACCGATGAACAACATGGCAAGAACAGGCGCTTTAAAGATGTTGATACCGTCGATACCCGTGAAGGTTACGTAAGCAGCAAACAAAGCCAATGAAGTAAGTGCAGCAGAAGCAATCGCAAAACCTTTTCCTGTTGCTGCGGTTGTGTTACCAACAGAGTCTAAGATATCTGTACGGGTACGGACTTCTTTCGGAAGTTCGCTCATTTCAGCGATACCACCAGCGTTGTCAGAGATAGGACCAAAAGCATCGATTGCTAATTGCATAGCTGTCGTTGCCATCATGGCAGAAGCAGCTAGTGCTACACCGTAGAAACCTGCAAGTGCATAAGTAGACCAGATAGCCGCTGCAAATAATAAAACAGTAGGGAAGGTAGAAATCATACCTGTAGCCAAACCAGCGATCACGTTAGTACCAGCACCAGTAGAAGATTTCTGAACAATTTTCAAGACAGGTTTTGTGCCCAAGCCTGTGTAGTATTCAGTAACTGATGAAATGGCACCACCAACGAACAAGCCGATGAGGGTAGCATAAAATACGCTCATTGAAGAAACGTTTTTCATTCCTTCGCCAAAGAAGGTCATTTTCATGTTGGCTGGCAACATATACTGCACGAGGAAGAAACAAGCAACAGCAGTAAGGGCAATAGATACCCAGTTACCAATGTTGAGTGCTTTTTGAACTTCTGCTTCTTTTGCAGAATCAGAACTGATTTTAACGAGGAGGGTACCGATGATAGAGAATAAGATACCGAAACCAGCAATTGCCATTGGCAATAAGATTGGGCCAATACCGCCAAATGCATCTTTGATACCACCCATGTCACTGATGACATAATTACCAAGAACCATTGCAGCCAATACAGTTGCTACATAAGAACCGAAGAGGTCAGCGCCCATACCAGCTACGTCACCTACGTTATCACCTACGTTGTCGGCGATAGTTGCAGGGTTGCGTGGGTCGTCTTCAGGAATACCTGCTTCAACTTTACCAACTAAATCAGCACCTACGTCAGCAGCTTTGGTATAGATACCACCACCTACACGTGCAAACAAAGCGATAGACTCTGCACCTAATGAAAAACCAGCTAGGGTTTCGAGTACAACAGTCATTTGCTCAGAGTTGGTCCAGTGACCACCCATGAAGATGTTATAGAATAAAATGAAGAAGCCAGTTAAGCCTAATACAGCCAAACCTGCTACACCCAAGCCCATAACTGTTCCGCCACCGAAAGAAACTTTCAAGGCTTGTGGAAGGCTAGTACGTGCAGCTTGCGTGGTGCGAACGTTCGTTTTGGTGGCGATTTTCATCCCCATGTTTCCTGCCAAAGCAGAGAAAATAGCACCGAAAATAAAGGCAACTACAATTAATAAATGCGTTTTAACTCCCGGAAGGAAGGTGATTGCTGCCAAAACAACGCTTGAAATGATTACAAAAATGGCTAAAAGTCGGTACTCTGCTTTCAAAAAGGCGAGTGCGCCTTCGTAGATGTAGTCTGAAATTTCTTTCATTTTTCCATCACCTGCGTCTTGCTTTAACACCCAAGAGCGCTTCATTGCCATAAATAGTAATCCGATAATTGCCATTACTATTGGCACATAAATCATCATTGATTCCATATTGATCTGTTAATTTGTAAAATATTAATTAGCTGGCAAAAGTAGCTGATTTCGCCTAGGAAAGCAAATACGCAAATAAAAAAGAAGGGTTACGTTTTGATCACGTAAATGTGAAGGGCTTATAAATACCCACCAATTTTTTGTTTGAGGGTAGCAAGCGGAAAAGCACCGCTCTCGCGCCATAGCATTTTGCTCTCTTTAAATAGCATGAGTGTGGGTACTCCTCGAATTTTAAATTGATCGGCAATAGCCGGATTTTTATCGACATCAATTTTGATGATGCGGATTTTGTCGCCATATACTTTTTTGAGTTCGTCTAGTACGGGCGACATCGTTTTGCATGGACCACACCAAGTGGCAAAAAAATCAACTAAAGTTGGAGTTGGTGCGCTGATTATTTCTTTAAATTTTCCCATGGGGCAAAGTTAAAAATTGTGAGGTATTCGTTTTGCAACATAGGCTACAATCCATTCGAAAACGAAAAAGGCCCGGTGTTCGCCGGGCCTTTTCGAATTCTATTGTTCTGGAACTTATTGTTTGGTATAAGTCGCTACGCAAGTACCGCTTCCGCCGATAAGCGGAATGGTGTTGTCATAGGTATAAGTAATTGTAATTGTATTTGCTTGGTTGTTCATGCTACCAACACCAGAAAAAGTCACCTGACCGAGTGTCACGTCGATGGTTTGACTTGGAATATTGATGTTGTTACCGTTGATTGTTGCGTTAGCAGTTCCGCCAAATAAATTGAACATGTTATCGATGATCAGTTCGTTGGCTGCAGCACCCGCTGTAATAGTTGGGTCTGGCGTCAAAGGGAATGAGTTACCGCAATCACTTGCAACAGCCCAAGTAACCAACCAGTTGTCTTGGCCGATATTGACGTTTACTGTTCGTGTTGCTGTGGTGGTACCATTTTCGTTGGTGGCGGTATAAGTGACTAAGTAGGTGCCTTTTGTAGTGGCGTCTACTTGGCTATTTGTACTAACCGTAACAGCAGAAACGTCTTTGTTAGTTGCGGTGGCGCCAGCGTCTGTGTAAGTGTCGCCTACATTAATGTTTTCAGGGTTGTTGCCATTTACAGTAATGGATGGAGCATATTTACATGTTCCGTCGTCTTTTTTAGCTTCTGAGTTGTAGTTGACTGCGTCTTGGTCCATGCAGCCTTTTTTCTTGCAGCTTGCAGTTGTGCC
>RDZL01000244.1 GCA_004295165.1 Flavobacteriia bacterium | reverse complement strand
CTATTGTCATCGATAACTTGATTCAAGATATTACCCAAGAATACAAGATCACCACCGTTGTGATTACCCACGACATGAACAGCGTCATGGAAATCGGAGATCACATCCTCTTTATTCATCAGGGAAAAAAATGGTGGGAAGGCGACCGTCATTCGATCATCAACGCAACGAATCCCGAGATTGAAAGTTTTGTTTATGCGTCATCCTTCATGAAAGAAATTCGCACACAACTCCAAAAAAAAGCACTGTAATTCGCTTATTTTTTTCGTTTCTCTTATTGTATTATTGATTTCTTTCTTATCTTTGCAACCCCTTCGGGGTCGTATACAAACGGTATATAGAATACATAAATTTGCGGATGTGGTGAAATTGGTAGACACGCCAGACTTAGGATCTGGTGCCGAGAGGTGTGCGGGTTCGAGTCCCTCCATCCGCACTAAGGTCTCGTTGGTTCAACGAGGCCTTTTTTTTTAAATATTAGGCTTAACAAAACGATCGCATGAAAATTACACGTCAAGAAATCGATGCCCAAAATGGCGTATTAAAAGTAGAAATTACAGCAGCTGACTACCAAAACAAAGTCAAAGCAGCCCTAGACAAATACCGCAAAACCGCCAAAATTCCTGGTTTCCGCCCAGGTCATGTGCCTGCGGGTCTAATCCAAAAACAATACGGTAAGTCTGTGTTGCTCGAAGAGCTCAACAAAATCACCAACGACGCCATATACCGTTATGTCCTCGATGAAAAACTCGAACTCCTCGGCAATCCACTTCCTATAGAAAATGGTGTTGAAGGTAGTTTTGACGCACCTCAAGACTTTACATTTAGTTACGAAATTGGTTACAGCCCAGCTTTTGAGTTGCCCATTTCTTCTAAAACCAAGATGGAGTACAACACCGTTAAAATCGACAAAAAACTCCTAGACAAACAAACCGAAGACCTTCGTCGCCGCTATGGCAAACTCATTTCTTCTGCTGAAGTAAGCGATAAAGACATGGTCATGGGTAAATTCGAAGAACTAGACGCCAATGGCGTAAAAGAAGGTGGCATCAGTCACTCTACTACCATTTCTATGGAATTCCTCGAAAACAAAAAAGGCAGCAAACTTTTGATTGGTAAAAAAATCAACGATGCTTTTGAACTCGACCTTACGCTTGTTTCTAAAGGTCCGGAAGATGCCGCTGCTATGTTGGGTCTTGCACCAGAAGCCTACGCTGAGCTCGACGCTAAATTTCAGTTTACCGTTAACGACATCAAACGCATGGAAATGGCAGAACTCAACGAAGAGCTTTTCCAAAAGTTATTTGGCGACGAAGTAAAAACGGAAGCCGAAATGAACCAACGCATCGAGGCTGATCTCGCGCGCATGTTCGAAGAAGACGCCGATCGTTTGTTTACCAAAAAGGTATTCGATATGCTCCTCGCCGAGACCAAAATGAGTTTCCCAGAGGCTTTTTTGAAAAGATGGATCAAATCTTCTTCTGAAAAACCAGTTTCCGACGAAGACCTCGATCGCGAATTCGACGCTTACCTCAATTCTTTGAAGTGGCAACTGATTCAAACCAAAATTTTCAAAGAAAACAACATCCAATTGACCAACGAAGAAGTGATCAACTTCACCAAATCATTGGTGCTTGGCAATTACGCCCAATACGGACTTCCAGCT
>RDZL01000243.1 GCA_004295165.1 Flavobacteriia bacterium | reverse complement strand
TATTCGTGCTGAATGATGCGCGCAGCGTAACCATCGAAGGTTTCTTCGTGGAAAACCCAGTTTTCATCGTAGTAGGTAACGAGCACTTTTTCTTTGCGATGGACGTTTTCACGGATGCCCGGAATAGACAAACAGCCTTCTTGAAAAGCCCATTTGTTACCACTCTCCTCTTCGATAATGGGATTGATAAATACCTTTTTAAAATTTTCTATACCTGCAGCCATTGGATCTGGTTCGTCGCCTTCTTCATCGGCAAATGGACTGCCGTCGACAATAAACAAACGGATACTCTTGCCAATTTGGGGTGCTGCCAAGCCCACGCCTTTGGCATGGTACATGGTTTCAAACATATCGGCAATGAGCTTTTGTAAATCGGGATAGTTTTGATCGATTTCTTCAGCTTCTTTTTTCAAGACTGGATCTCCGTAGGCTACTATTGGTAAAATCATGTTGCAAATTTAGCAAGGATTAGCTTTGACTCAAGTATTCTTGTAAAATCATGGCGGCGGCCACCTGATCTACGAGGCTTTTGTCGTGCTTTTTCTTTTTATGACCCATTTGGTAAATCGCTTCGCTCGCCATCTTGGATGAAAAACGTTCGTCGAATAAATGAATGGGGATAGCAGGGAATTTCTTTTCAAGCACCGTTTTCAATAAACGCACGTTTTCAGTAACATGTGAGTCTGAACCATCTAAACGAGTCGGGTAGCCCAATACAATTTCTTTAATTTGACGCTGAGGGATTGCTTGTTCTAGCCAATTTTCGAGTTGAATAGATGCTATGGTCTCTAATGGGCTAGCGATGATCCGATTGGGGTCGCTGAGCGCCAAGCCACAGCGCTTGAGTCCAAAATCTATACAAAGTACTACTGACATCTTTCAAAATTAAGCAGTTTCAACGAAGTATTTGTAAATTCGTACTGTGATTCCAAAGTTTCTCCTGCTCCTATTTCCGCTCTTGTTGTTTTCTTGTCAAGAAACACCAAAAAATGTAGCGCCTCAAAATGAGACACAATTGATTTTTGAGCCCGCTTTTAAAGGGCTTTCTGCATTTCTCAACTACCAAGAAAAAGTCAATGCGCGCCAAGATCTAGATCGCATTCCTTCACTCTTCTTTACACACAAAAGCGGTTATACTGTTAAATCAGAAGCACTGCTCGATACCAACGGTGAAATCCTCAAGGCAAGCCTCGAAAAAATCGACACGCTTGGGCAAAAGGTTCAATATACATTTTACTTTCTCAAAGAGGTCTTGAGTATGGTCACAGTGGTCAAATCGAACATGCGCAGTTCGACCCTTCGAAACGACATCACTTTTGTTTTTTACAACGCGAACCAAAGCCCCATCGCCAGCTATGCAAGAACAGTGGTCAACGGCAAGCAAGTGCCTTTCAAGGCTGTTAAATCTGACAAAAAAACCAATAGCGACATTGACAACGCGCTGCAATTGCTCTCTCAAATGCAAAACCAAAGCGGTGCTTTCAAGCTGTATTTTCAAGGATTTGATGAGGCTTTCAATAAAAAGTTTGTGCAATTTGGCAATGACGACTACTCAACCAACCTCGCCTACGCACCCAACGACACTTCTGTTCTGGCCTTTGAAAAAAATCGGGATCATCCTGCCTTCAAGGTCGGAGGGCTCCACCTCTTGCCCCCAGACACCGAACCGGCCGC
>RDZL01000210.1 GCA_004295165.1 Flavobacteriia bacterium | reverse complement strand
GTCGAGTTTAGGACCATAAAAAGCAGCTTCTCCATATTCAACGACCGTCGGGAGTTCTTTTTCGGCAGCAGCCTCGATGATCGCTTGCTCTGCGCGTTGCCAGTTCTCTTCAGAACCGATATATTTAGCTCTATTCACTTTGTCGCGCAAGGAAATTTGCGCTTTAAAATTCTCAAATTTGAGCGTTTTAAGCACGTAAAGCACGATGTCGATGACATTTTTGAATTCTTCTTTGACCTGGTCTTGCGTACAGAAAATATGGGCGTCGTCTTGAGTAAAACCACGTACTCTTGTGAGCCCGTGAAGCTCTCCGGATTGCTCGTAGCGATATACCGTACCAAACTCGGCAAAACGCGCTGGTAAATCTTTGTATGAACGCGGCTTGCTTTTGAAGATTTCGCAGTGATGCGGGCAGTTCATTGGCTTGAGGTAGAACTCCTCGTTAGGATCTGGGGTTCGGATCGGCTGAAAGGAATCGGCACCGTATTTTTCGTAGTGACCTGAGGTAACGTATAGTTCTTTATTGCCTATATGTGGCGTAATGACTTGTTGGTAACCGGCTTTTCTTTGTGCTTTCTTAAGGAAGTTCTCTAAACGCTCGCGCAATGCTGCGCCTTTTGGCAACCAAAGTGGTAAGCCCTGCCCTACTTTTTGGCTGAACGTAAATAATTCGAGTTCTTTACCCAATTTGCGGTGGTCGCGGCGCTTGGCCTCTTCTACTCTTTCTAGGTATTCGGTGAGCTCTGCTTGCTTTGGAAAAGTGATGCCATAGATGCGCGTGAGCTGTTTGTTTTTTTCGTCGCCGCGCCAGTATGCTCCGGCGATGGCTGTTAATTTAACGGCTTTAATGGGGCTGGTATCTGGGATGTGCGGCCCACGACACAAATCTGTGAAGTTTCCTTGTGTGTAAAAGGTAATGCTGCCGTCTGGAAGATCGGCAAGGAGTTCGAGTTTGTAAGGGTCTTGTTTTTCTTCAAAGTAAGCAAGTGCATCTGCTTTGGTGATTTCTTGACGCACAAACGGATTTTTAAGCTTGGCCAGCTCCTTCATTTTTTGCTCGATTTTTTCGAGGTCTTTTTCGGAGATGCTGTGCTCCATGAGGTCTACGTCGTAGTAGAAACCGTTGGTAACCGGTGGGCCGATAGCCAATTTGATACCGGGGTAATAAAACTCAAGTGCTTCGGCCATGAGGTGCGCAGACGAGTGCCACATCGTAGACTTGCCTTCAGCATCTGACCAGGTAAGCAACTGCAGTGTGCAATCTTGGGTTAAGGGCGTGCTGGCATCTTTGACTTGGTCGTCTATGCGGGCAGCTAGCACGTTGCGCGCAAGGCCTTCTGAAATTGATTGAGCCACTTGCATGGCGGTAGTTCCGGCGTCGAACGTACGAATGTTGCCGTCCGGAAAAGTAACTTGAATGGTCATAGTGTGTAATAATGAGCTGCAAAATTACAAAAAATGCGTAGATAAACGCTATTTATTGTGGCCGCGAAGTGCTGTTTGGAGATCGGCTTGCATGGCGCGAATTTGACTGCCCAACGCAGCGTGATCTAGCTGGATATCGGGGAGTTCTCGAGAGATGTACGAAACAAAGCGCCAGACTTCGAGCACCTCTCCAACTGGAACATCAAATGGTGCATAAAGGGGATTTGTAGAGCTCAAGCGAAGAATTTGTTGCGCTTGGAGTAGATTTTGAACGTATTTGAAAACAATGCCGTCTTCTTTGGTCACGACCACGCAGGGTGTGTTGGAAGGCAAGCGCAACCAATCTTGAACAAACTCACCCACGACATAAGAGCCGTGCACAACCGGTGGCATGGAGTCGCCAACGATTGGAAAAGCTCGGTATTTGCGGTCCTTGGATAAAAAAGGCAAGCGCAAAGTGGGAAGTTCTTGAAGGTAATTGGGGTCGGCATAGCCGCTGGTGTAGCCGGCACTCACTTTTTCTGATATGAGCTCAATTTCTTCTTCATTTTGTGCATTGACAACAGTTGTAAGCACGCGCAAGTTTTGACCACTCGCCTCGCCTATCCATGCGCCTTGAAAGGCATCCAGCTCTGCCGCAGGCAGTTTGGCTAATGACTTAGACAAAAGAACCTCTAATGGTAGATTTTCGGATTGCGCCAACTGAAGTAGCAATTCTAGGCTAGGCTGAGCAACTTCGTTTTCATAACCGCTGTAAGTAGAGCGATTGAGACCGAGGGCTTGGGCCATTTCTTCTTGAGATTTGCCTTTTCTTTTGCGTAAGAACTTGAGATTTTGAGCGATGTACATAGCGCGAGTTGTTTGCTCAAAAGTAAAGAAAATAATCAATATCTCATCAAAATGATGGTTATTTTTTAATCAATTATTTCTCAACAAATTATTGGGCTTCAAATTTATAGGATATCCAACCTGTGGCACTGCCCTCACCGGGGCTGAAGCGCGATAATTTGGCGTATTTCAAAGCTTGCTCGATCATGCATGCACTGGCATTTTTGCTTTTGGCTGCAATGTAATTAGCCACACTCACCTTGCCAGCAGACGTGACTTCAATTTGCAAATAAACCATCCCTGCCGCATTGAACCCACAGGTGTAACCCGGATTTCTGACATACCACGTGTTGCCTTCAAATGCAGTTCGCTTTGAAACACTGAAATCCACCATAACGGCACCTGCATATTGATTTGGTTGTGCTGCTCCTGTGGTCTGGGTTGTTTGAGGAGTTTGACCTTGCTGCTTGAGCTGTGCAATGCGCTTATTGCTTTCTTGAACAATCCGCTCTCGTGCAGCCGCTCCACCTGTTTGGGCAAAAACTTGTGCCTCAAAGTCTCGGGCAGTTTGCTCGGGATTACCCTGACTTGAAGCACCGGTTTGTGCAGACCAATTTTCATAAGAAGATGGGCGCGTATCGTTGGCGTCGCGGGCTACACTGCGCAAATCGCTATTTTGCTGCTGCATTTCCATTTGTTCGCGGAGTTCTTCTTTCTCTTCCGGCGTAATTTCTTCGAGAGCAACTTCATACAGCCCTTCTTCTGAAAGGAGCTCCTCTTTTTTTACAGTGGTGAGTTCTAAATAGACAAATGAGCCCACATACAAGCTGAGCACCACGATGAGTGCTTTGAGGTAGTGTTCGGACTGAATTTGTCTTGGCTTCATGGCTTGCGCTGCAGGATTTTTTGGTCTGCAATCAGGTAATAAACTAAACCCTCTGGGGTACTGAGCTGAAATGCGCTTTGATCAAAACGCACAATGCGTTGATAGCCGCAAGCAATAATTGGCGTGCCATCGGTAGCAAACAAGCCTAAACCGTTTTGATTTTCCGCTAAAAAATAGTTCGCTTCAAGTCTTTTAATTGTTTTATATTCAGGATTTAAAATCCATTTACCTAAAGTATCTATTAAACCTAATCCGCGCTGCTGCTCGACCAGATAACCAAAAGGTGCAAAAGGCGTAATTTGTTCGTTGACAAATGGCAAAACCACCTTTCCATCGAGTCCTAGCAAAGCCCATTTACCACCTTGCTGTACAGGCCATAAGCCAGCCCAAAAGGGTTGAGCGGCTTCGTATGCATTTTTGATCAATATCTTTCCTTTGGTATCCATCAGGCCTAGTTTTCCGGACTTCGCACATACAGCATAGCCTTCATCGCTAAAGAAAGCCAGCTCAGGCGCAGTCAAAAACCATTCCAATCCATTTAATTCCAGGCGCTTGCCAGTCGTATCGAAATAAAATAAGCTTTTCCCTTGCTTGGCGATTAAAAATGGTGAGGTAGGAACAAACAATACCTCATCGTATTTAGGTGTCAAAATCACCTTTCCTTTTTTATTGAGCCCGACTTTACCATTGCGTTCGATGCGCTCAAAAGGCACAGGCTTGATCGGTTCTGCAGGCGTCATTTGCCAGTCATAAGCACTCAAGGTTTGCTGAAGTTCTTCCCATTGCAGCGGGGTTTGTTGTAAAAACTGACCTTGCGCATCGAGCAAAAGATAGCCGCTGCTGTCCTCTAAGATAAAACCACCTTTATTCGGTGAAATATCGAGGTATTTAAAGTCGATTATTGGCTCATTGCGCTTATTGATCAGTCCGTAGCGATTGTCTTTGGATACAATAGCTAAACCTTCGTAAAACGCACTTGCTTCTTCGTATTGGGCCGCAATGAACACAAGACCTGCTGCATCCATGTAGCCATATTTTTGACCCTCTACAAAAGGATACATGCGTTTGAGCAGTAGTTCACCGTCTTTTTCTAAATCTTCGATGAAAGGATAAGCGGGATAAGCATTTTTAAAGGCTAACAGCTTCTCTACGCTGTAGGTTTGCATGTAAAGACGGTAGATTTGCTTCCAGGCTGTAGCCACCTGAGGTGCTCCGGGATAAGCTTTAATAAAATTTGCAAATGATTCAAGTGACTCAACTTGGCTATACTTCTTGTAAATCCGCTCCCAAGCCTCCTCTAAATAAGGACTCTTGGGATTAGCTGTTATGTAATCGATCAATTCGGCCTCGGTGTCATGTTGCGTGCGTTCTTGATACAACAACGCTTCATAGCTGGCATTTGCTTTTTGTTGCTGCACTGCATTCGGATACATCACAATAAAAGCCTGCATGGCAGCCGAACTTTGCGCTTGCACGGCGTAATCAAAAGCGAGAGAATCGCGCAAGCCAACAACTATTTTTTTGTAGTCTGGGAACTTTTGGCCATAACGCTCCATGAATTGCTCGAGTGCTGTAATTTGAGGCGCACTCATGACCAATTGCAATTCTTGCGTGGCCAATTGATAGAAAAGATGTTGGGTGGTGGTGTCTTGGAGGGCCAAATCGAGTTGTAATTTCTCCTTGGACTTGCTATCTAATGTTGGATAGCTGCTTTCCAATTTAGAGAGGTAAGCAAACGCGCTATCTGCTTGATAACAAAATGGCGTGAGGTAATAAACAGACCATCCGTAACTGGCCGCAACAGGCGCTTTGAGAAGGTCTTTTTGCAAAAATCCTTGCGCCAATCCGAAATTGTTTTGCTGAATGGCCAACAGGGCCTTTTGTGTGTTTTTTTGCGCAAAAACAACCACTGATAAGAAAAGAAACAACAAGAAGGCGCCTTTTCTCATTGCTTTAGCAAGGCTTTAAGATGATTTGGGACCTCGCAAACCGGAATAGCTTGCATTTTGTGTGCGTTGGCGCGGTTATACTTATTGAAAATAGCCAATACTTCTTGCTGTCGGGCATCAAGCATGCTGGTTTCACCATTAAAACACATGGCCCACTCTAACTCAGGGTAAGTGGCGCCGATTTGATCTTCGTCGGAGCGGCCGTCTTCCCACAAGCCGTCGGTTGGGGCTGCATTTTGAATGGAGGAAACAACACCAAGCGCTTTGGCCAGCGCAAAAACTTCGGTTTTCATGAGATCGGCGATCGGGCTGAGGTCTACTCCGCCATCGCCGTATTTGGTGTAAAAGCCCACTCCAAAATCTTCGACTTTGTTGCCTGTGCCAGCTACCAAACATGAGTTGGCTTGCGCAACGGCATATAGCGTGGTCATGCGCAAACGCGCACGGGTATTGGCCATGGCGAGCGCATGAGAAGTGGCATTCGCCGGCAGCGCGGCGCTGAGCGTTTCAAATGAAGGTGTGAGGTCTATGGTTTGCAGACGCACATTCGCAAAACGACTTTGCAAGTCTTGCATGTGTTCGCCCGCGCGGTCAAATTCTGCTTTGGTCTGGCGAATGGGCATGGTCAGGCAAATGGTAGGCGCACCTGTAAGCGCACAAAGTGTGGAGGTGACGGCTGAATCTATGCCGCCCGAAATACCAACCACAAAACCCTTTGCGTGCGCAGTTTGTAGGTAAGTACCTAGCCAATTAGAGATATGTGCTGCGAGCGTATGCATTTGCTTAAAATAACAACGTGAATTTCAGGTGTGCTTGATTTAGGGTTGCTTGGTTTCTAAAATAGGTTTCGGCTTGCGTGACGCCGTCTATGTAAAAAAGCGTGTAGTTCTGCTCTTTTGAGGTGAGGTGAAGTGGCATAAAACCATAACTATAGCCCACCTCGGCAACCAAACATGTGGAACCTGAAAAATTCCATTCAACTCCTGCACTAATGCCGAGATTGGCATTGTAAAAAAAGAGGTCCTTGCTGACTTTCATACCTAAGTTTTCTTCGGCAGAACCATTGATACTGCCTGCAAACGGCACCACATAACCTTTGTCGTCTACGGTGTTGGTGAGTAAAAAACGGTTGCGCAAACCAAAACGAAGGATGCCGCGGTAATCGCCGATGAAGTCCGTTCTAAACGTGAGGCCAATTGGCAGCGCTAGGTAGAGCGGCTCATAAGTGCGTTCGGTGAGGTTGAAAAATAAGTCTGTAGATACGGTCTCGCCTTTTGGCTTGATTTGTTTATCGGTGAAACGATAAAATACGTCTTGATCGCTGACGTTGTAACTGATGCGGTCGATGTCGAATTCTACGCCACCACTGAGCGCAATATTTTGAGATTCTTTGGATGCTTTAGTGAAGCAAACGCCAAAAGAGGAAGAAAAACCAGGCGAACTCCCCAATAGATTGGTGCCCATCTTCGGAAAATTGAGCCCTACAGATCCGGTAACGCCGCCCTGAAGTTTCTTTTCGGAGACAGCCTGAGCTAATGAAAGAGTGTTTTGACCTAAAAAGAAGGCACAAAATAAAAAGAGTTGAAAACGCAGTGATTTCATGTTGCCTGATTAATGTTAATTTTGAACAAAAATAACAATATTCATGATACGCAAGCTCAGTCTTCTACTCCTGCTCATCGGTCTTTACGCCTGTCAGTCCGACACCTATCAGGTTGATCTAGATAGCGCTAAGCATCATGTCAGCTACCAAAACCTCGACTCCTCTTTTCGTTACGCACATGTCAACGAGCAAAGACGCTTGATCAAAGCACTGATCGCCGCAGATTTCGACCTCTCTCAGTTTTGTTTCCCCTATGCACTACAAGTGTCTACGCAATCGGACAGCGCCTTCATCAATGGTTTACGACGCACATTTACCCAACCATTCAACAAGCAAGTATTTTCAGCCTTAGACCAGCGCGCTAAATGGCGCAAGAAAACATTTCAGCAAATTGAAGCCGGACTCAAAAGACTCTCGCTACTCGCACCCAAAGTACCCGTAGCCAAAAGCGTTGATTTTGCCTATACGCAATTTGCAGCTAGCGCCTATGCCTCTTCAAAAGCAATTGTTTTGGGACAGGAGCGCTATCTAGGTGCTGCGCATCCCATCATTGCTTCGCTGCCTCCACAGCAATTTTACGACTGGATCAAAGAGGGCATGGCGCCGCAATATGCAACTTCAGACGCCTTACTCATTTGGCTCAGCACCAACGTTTTAAAAACCACCGACGAAAACTTTGCCAGTGAAATGATCCGCTGGGGTAAGCTGCTCGCTATCTTAGAGCTCATCAGCCCTGAGGTCAAGCTGCACAACCATTTGCGCTACAGCGAACAAGATTTCGAATGGGCGCTAAAGGCCGAACGCGGCGTTTGGGAGTACCTTGTAGACCAACAATTACTCTTCAAAACAGAC
>RDZL01000209.1 GCA_004295165.1 Flavobacteriia bacterium | reverse complement strand
ATGATCAGGGCGGTGTTGGGGCCTATGCCCGAAACACTGATGAGGTGCCCAAACATTTCGCGCTCTTCTTTGGTCGCAAAACCGTAGAGTATATGTGCGTCTTCTCGAACAATGAGTTTGGTATGCAGCACAATGGCCTCCGCATCTGAGAGCGCAGAAAAGGTGTTGAGAGAGATTTTTACATCATACCCAACGCCTGCACACTCGATGAGCAGGTTGGTCGGGTTCTTTTCTATCAGGCGGCCATTGAGTCTTGAAATCATTTGTCTTGGCTTTGTGCGTCGATGACGGCAATTTTGATCATGCTGAGGATTTCGCGCACACTTGCACCGAGTTGCAATACGTGTAAAGACTTGCGCATACCTAATAAAATCGGGCCAATGGCGTCGAGTTCGTTGGTTTGTTGCAAGAGTTTGTAGGCGATGTTACCTGCAGATAGGTTCGGGAAAATGAGCGTATTGACTTCCTTGTTGGCCAAGAAGGAGAAAGGAAATTTCTCGTTCATGAGCTCGGGGTTCAGGGCAAAATTGGCTTGCATTTCGCCGTCTACAACCAAATTAGGTTGTGTTTCGTGCAAGATGCTCACGGCTTTGGCCATTTTTTCGGGGTCGTCGCCAGGTGAAGAACCAAAGTTGGAATAGCTCAAAAGGGCGATACGTGGTTGAACTTTTAAACGGCGAATGAACTTGGCTACATTGACCGTGATTTCGGCAATTTGCTCAGCTGTTGGGTTGAGGTTGACGGTGGTATCGGCCAAGAAAAGCGGACCTTTTTTGGTGTTGAGGATGTACATCCCGGCAATGGTCTTGATGTCTTTTTGCAAACCGATGGTGCTGATGGCTGGACGCAACACAGAGCGGTAGCTGCGTGTGAGGCCGGTAACCATGGCGTCAGCTTCGCCCATATTGAGCATCATGGCGCCAAAGTAATTGCGTTCGCGCATTAATGAAATGGCTTCGTATTCGGTAATGCCTTTGCGCTTGCGTTTTTCGAAGAATTCTGTGCCGTATTGGATGCGGCGCACTTCTTCTTCGTCGGACTTGCAATCGATGATCTGGACATCTGGAATCTCGATGCTGTATTCTTCCATGAGGTCTAGGATGCGCTGCTTTTTACCGAGTAAGATCGGGAAGGCCACCCCTTCGTCGTAGGCTTGTTGGGCCGCTTTAAGGATTTTGATGTTGTCTCCTTCTGGGAATACAACGGTTTTTGGAGATCCTTGCGCTTTGGAGGTGATGTTGCGGTGCAGTTTGTTGTCTAGGCCCAGGCGGCTCTTGAGCTGGATTTCGTATTCATCCCAATCTTCGATGGGTTCTTGTGCCACACCGGAGTCCATGGCTGCGCGCGCAACTGCTGGCGCTACATAATAAATGAGGCGCGGATCGAGTGGTTTGGGAATGATTTGCTCGTGGCCAAAAGAAATATTCTTGCCGCCGTAAGCTTCAATCACTTCTTCTGGGATGGTTTCTTTGGCAAGTGCGGCAATGGCCTTGACCGCCGCTAATTTCATTTCTTCGTTGATGGTGGTGGCGCGCACGTCGAGTGCACCGCGGAAGATATACGGGAAGCCGAGTACGTTATTGACTTGATTAGGATGGTCTGAACGGCCGGTTGCCATAATGATGTCTTTGCGCACAGATGTGGCTTCTTTGTAAGAAATTTCGGGCTCGGGATTAGCTAAGGCAAACACGATTGGGTCTTTGGCCATGGAAGCGATCATGTCTTTGCTGACCAAACCAGCTTTGGAAAGTCCTAAAAAGACATCTGCACCTTTGAATGCTGTTTCAAAATCGACGTCCTTCGGATGCGCTGCAAAGGTTTTTTTCATGTCGTCGAGGTCGGTGCGCCCGGCGTGGATGAGGCCTTTGGAGTCGTACATAAAGACGTTCTCGTGTTTGACGCCCAAGCGGTGGTAGAGCTTGATGCAAGAGACAGCCGCTGCGCCTGCTCCAGAAACAACAATTTTGATTTTGTCGATTTCTTTGTTGGAGAGTTCGAGCGCGTTGAGCAGTGCAGCAGCACTGATGATGGCGGTGCCGTGCTGGTCGTCGTGCATGATAGGGATGTCGAGCTCTTCTTTGAGGCGGCGCTCGATTTCAAAGGCTTCTGGCGCTTTGATGTCCTCGAGGTTGATGCCGCCAAATGTAGGGGCAATGGCCTTTACGGTTTGAATAAAAAGCTCTGGGTCTTTGGCATCTACTTCGATGTCAAAAACGTCGATGTCGGCAAAAATTTTGAAAAGTAAGCCTTTGCCTTCCATAACTGGCTTAGAGGCTTCTGGACCGATATCGCCCAAGCCAAGCACGGCGGTTCCGTTAGAAATAACCGCAACCAAGTTGCGTTTGGCGGTGTATTTGTAGACATCGGCTTTGTTCTCGGCGATGCGCAGGCAGGGCTCGGCTACACCGGGAGAGTAGGCCAAGGAGAGGTCTCGTTGTGAGGCGTAAGGTTTTGTAGGAACTACTTCTATTTTTCCTGGTCGACCTGAGGAATGGTAATCTAGGGCGTCTTGCTTCCTGATTTTTGACATTATTGCTACAATTTTTTTGAACAGCAAATATACGAAAAGCAATCTAAAGCTCCGAAGCAAAAAAAGCGCTCCGAAGAACGCTTTTTACAAGAGATTTTATAGCTTTTTTTAGAGGCCGAGCAAGATCTGCATTGGGTCTTTTGAGCCAAAGAGCATGCGCTCCGGATTTTCGAGCATTTCTTTGACTTTCACCAAGAAACCAACAGACTCTTTGCCGTCGATGATGCGGTGATCATAAGATAGCGCCACATACATAATTGGTCGGATTTCTACTTTGCCGTTGATTGCAACAGGGCGCTCCACTACGTTGTGCATGCCGAGGATGGCTGATTGCGGTGGATTGATGATCGGTGTAGAGAGCATAGAGCCAAATACTCCGCCGTTGGTAATTGTGAAAGTGCCGCCACTCATGTCTTCTGGCGTCATTTTGCCGTCGCGTGCCTTGATAGCCAAGCGCTTGATTTCGCGCTCGATGTCTGCAAGACTCATTTGCTCGGCGTTGCGAACCACTGGCACCATGAGGCCTTTTGGTGAAGAAACGGCAATGCCGATATCTGCGTAGTCGTGGAAGATCATTTCGTTGCCATCAATTTGCGCATTGACAGCTGGATACAACTTAAGGGCTTCCGTGACCGCTTTGGTAAAGAAAGACATAAAGCCGAGGTTGACTTCGTGGTGCTTGGCAAAGGCGTCTTTGTATTTGGCGCGGATGTCCATGATGGGCTTCATGTCTACTTCGTTAAAAGTAGTGAGCATGGCTGTTTCGTTTTTCACGGCAACCAAGCGTTCTGCGATTTTGCGGCGCAGCATCGACATCTTTTCGCGGCTTTGCTCGCGCGTGCCGCCCCAGCCTTGCGTAGCCTCGGTAGAGAAGCCGGCAGACATCGCTGCAATGACATCTTGTTTGGTGATCCGACCATCTTTACCGCTCGCTTTGATGGCTGAAGTATTGATGTTGTTTTCTTTGATGATTTTGGCAGCTGCAGGAGAAGCGGAGCCGCTGGCATAGCTCGCAGGCTTCACTGGATCTGGATTGGGGGCCGCTGCCGCAGGCGCGGCTGCTGGCGCCGCAGGCGCCTCGGGTTGGGGCGCAGCACTTTGGGCTGGCGCCGCTGCAGGTGCGCCCGCAGGGCGCGCTGCACTCGTGTCGATGAGGCAAACAACTTGCCCAACTTTGACCACATCGCCCTCTGCTGCTTTGAGCGTAATGATGCCGCTTTCTTCAGCCGGCAACTCAAGCGTCGCTTTGTCTGAATCTACTTCGGCAATGGCTTGGTCTTTTTCGACGTAATCGCCGTCGGCAACGAGCCAAGTGGCAATTTCTACTTCTGAGATCGATTCTCCCGGACTCGGGACTTTCATTTCTAATAGTGACATACGTTTCTATTTTAGGCTTTCTTTGCGTAGGCAAAGAGATCGTTGAACAATTGTTTGAGGCGAATTTCGTGTAATTTTTTAGATCCTTCAGCACTTGCGGCGCTTGCTGGTCTGCAAATGCCCACTAGTGGAATATGGCGCAAATTCATGGCCATATGGGTCCAGGCGCCCATGTTGGCTGGTTCTTCTTGGGCCCAAAGGATGTTTTTGGCTTTGTATTTCGCTACGATTGCATCGATTTGTGCAGTTGGTAGCGGGTAGAGTTGCTCCACGCGTACAAAAGCCATGTTATCGACACCAAGTTCTGCTGCCTTGACTTTCATTTCGTAGTAAAACTTACCACTACAGAGCACAACGGTGTCTACTTTTTGAGCAACTGCTGCGCTGTCATCGATGACTTCTTGGAAGGCACCTTTGGCCATTTCGTCCAAACTTGAAGTGGCGTCTGGGTAGCGCAGCAACATTTTTGGAGAGAAAACCACGAGTGGTTTGCGGAAGTCGCGCTTGATTTGACGGCGCAACAAATGGAAATGATTGGCTGGGGTCGAGGTATTGACAATTTGCATGTTGAGGTCAGCACATTGCTGCAAGAAGCGCTCCATGCGTCCGCTGGAGTGCTCTGCGCCTTGGCCTTCATAGCCATGCGGCAAGAGCATAACGAGGCCACTTTGGGTAGCCCACTTGTCTTCTCCTGCAGAAATGAATTGGTCCACCATGATTTGGGCGCCATTGAAGAAGTCGCCAAATTGCGCTTCCCAAATGGTGAGCCCTGAAGGGTTGGCTAAAGAGTAGCCATATTCAAACCCAAGCACGCCGTATTCAGACAACAACGAGTTGTAAATGCTGAAAACGCCTTGTTTGTCTTGGAGGGAATTGAGTGTCAGTACTTCTTCTTCGGTGTCTTCGGTTTTGACCACCGCATGGCGATGCGAAAACGTTCCGCGCTCAACGTCTTGTCCGGAAATGCGCACCCCATGACCTTCTGCCAATAGCGTTGCATAAGCTAACATTTCTGCCGAGCCCCAATCGAGTTTGTCGCTTTCGATGGCGGTGAGGCGGTCCTCGAAAATTTTGGCAATTTTTCTGAAGTATTTTTTGCCTTCTGGAAGGGTAGCTAATTTGCGTCCGAGTGCCAATAACTCTTTTTTGGCGATACCGGTTTGCGGCGACACCTCAAAATCTTTGGCGGTTCCGTGGCGGTAGTCTTTCCAGGTGAGGCTCAAAAAGTCATAAACCAATGCTTTGTCGCGGCTTCTGGATGCTTCGTATTCGGATTCCAAAAACTGCTGGTAAACTTGTTCAATTTGCTTGGCGTCTTCGGCACTCATCAAGGCCTCGCGCTGGAGTTGCTCCAAGTAGATTTCTCTAGGGTTCGGATGCTTGGCAATGATGTTATAGAGTTTCGGTTGCGTAAATTTAGGTTCGTCGCCTTCGTTGTGGCCGTATTTGCGGTAACACAATAAATCGATGAAGATGTCTCGGTGAAATGCCTGGCGGTATTCCATGGCAATTTCGATGGTGGTCACTACCGCCTCGATGTCGTCGCCGTTGACGTGGAATACTGGGCAGAGCGTGGTTTTGGCAACATCTGTACAATAGGTAGAGGTGCGGCCGTCGAGGTAGTTGGTGGTAAAGCCCACTTGGTTGTTGACCACAATATGAATGGTTCCGCCGGTTCTGTAGCCGTCTAGACCCGCCATCTGAATGGTTTCGTAAACGATGCCCTGACCTGCTACGGCAGCATCGCCATGGATGAGCACGGGGCAAACTTTGTCTTCGGTTTGGTAGACATGGTCAATTTTAGCTCTCGCAATTCCTTCCACAACCGTATTTACCGCCTCGAGGTGCGAGGGGTTGGGGGCAAGGGTGAGGCCAATTTGTTGACCATTTTCGAGTTCAATATGCGAAGTAAAACCTTGGTGGTACTTGACGTCGCCATCAAAAGTAGTTTCAAAATCAAATTCTTTGCCTTCAAATTCTCTGAAGATATCGCGCGGGCGTTTCTCAAAGATATTGGCAAGCGTATTGAGGCGGCCGCGGTGAGCCATGCCCATTACAAAATATTCGACACCCAAGGCAGCACCTTTGTGTACGAGCGTATCCAAAGCAGGAATCAGGCCTTCGCCACCTTCGATCGAAAAGCGTTTTTGCCCCACAAACTTTTTGCCCAAGAAAGCCTCAAAGCCAGTAGCTTGGTTTAGTTTTTCGTAGATTTTCTTTTTGCGCTTTGGGTCAAATACCGGACGGTTACTGAGTTCTATTTTGTTGCGGAACCAATCGATGCGTTCGGGGTCGCGCATGTACATGTATTCGATACCGATAGATTGGCAATACGTGAGCTCGAGATGGGCAATGATATCGGAAAGCTTAGCTGCACCAATACCAATTTGCTCACCCGCTTGAAAAACCTCGTTGAGGTCAGCTTCTGTGAGGCCAAAATGGGCGATGTCGAGGGTTGGTGTATGCTTGCGGCGCTCGCGCACAGGGTTGGTGCGCGTAAAGAGGTGCCCGCGCGTGCGGTAGCCGTTGATGAGGTTAATGACCTTGAATTCCTTCACAAAATTTTCTGGAATCGTGCCGCTCTTGTCAAAACTGGTTTGTGCAAATTCAAATCCTTCGAAGAATTTGGCCCAACCGAGATCTACACTCGTAGGATCTTGGCGGTATTGCTGGTAGAGGTGTTCAATGGCATTGACGTCTGCATTGCCAACATAAGAAACTTTATCCATGGTTGCGTTTAAATACAAGACAAAATTACGCAGAGTTTGCTGGCTATGTAAAGAAATTGTGAACTCAAAAAGAACCGTGCGCAAGGCGTTCAAACAAAGTTGTTTTTGGGGTGTTAGGTGTGTATGTCTACGTCCGTTTGTTTGGTTTTTCCGCAGCAGCTTTTCGAGCAGCACCCTGCGTTTGCGCACGCCCAAGAATTTTGGCTCATCGAGGATGAACTCTTTTTTTCCAAAGTGCCCTTTCACCAGAAAAAACTGGCCTTACACCGCGCTTCTATGAATTACTACGCAGAATATTTGCGGAGTAAACATAAGGCCGTACGCTACTTTGAAGCAAAAGCAGCAAAATTAGAGGGCATCTTTGCCCAATTGCGTCAAGTTACCAATCAACTCATTGTCGTAGACCCTACTGATTTCTTATTGGAGAAAAGAATCCGACGGTATGCAAGCCAACACGACCTATCTGTTCTTTGGCTGAATAATCCCTCATTCATCAACACCCCTACAGACAACCAAACGCTTTTTGGTCAACGCGAACAACGCTTCTTCATGGCCGACTTCTATAAAAAACAGCGCGAGCGCCTCGGCATCCTTTTAGAAGCAAATGGGCAGCCGCTCGGTGGCCGCTGGAGTTTTGATGCAGACAACCGCAAGGCCCTACCCAAAGGCCTCGCGATGCCCGATTTTCCTGTTTATCAAAGCGAGTGGGCGCAAGAAGCCCAAACTTTTGTCTCGACAAACTACCCAACTCATCCTGGTGACCCAGGCCTGAGCGCTTATCCGGTTACGCACCAAGAGGCCAAGGGGGCATTGGATTTCTTTATTGAGACGAACCTCGCCCTTTTTGGACCGTATCAAGATGCTTTTAGTGCCGATTCCACTTTTGTGTTTCATTCCAATCTGTCTGCAGCTCTTAACATTG
>RDZL01000242.1 GCA_004295165.1 Flavobacteriia bacterium | reverse complement strand
CTCATTGGGTGCAATCACCTGCCCATAACCTTTGCTTCCGTAGGCCTGTTCTGGCTGTAAAACAAGGTAATAGCGCTCGCCTTGCAAAGCATTTTTAAGTATTTTTCGCAGGCCAGGAACCGTTGTTTTTTGACCCACGACAAAGCGCTGTGGAAATTTGCGTGCTACAATTGCATTGGCTTTATTGGGTGTCGAGGCCACAAACTCATATGCGACTTCTTTGGCGCCACCTTCTTCAAGGTTAAAGGCTTGGCCATCTGCGAGTTTCCAAGCACGGATGCCATCGGTATCGATACTCGGCTTGATTTTCGAAATGACCTTCACATAAAGCCAGTTGGGCGTATTGGGCGCCAACACATCTTTGATCCCTTTGCTGCCATAAGCCAATACGGCAGGAATCTCAACCTTTACAAAATCGCCGACGCGCAAGTGTGCAAAAGCTAAATCCCAACCTTGTGTCTGCATGCTATAACCCACTACAAATGGAATAAAAGGCAAGTCAATTCTATTGTTGCCATCAATGATGCGGCCGTCTGGTGTTCCTAAACGGTAGTCGATGAGCGCCATTTCGCCGGTTTTGAATCCTGGGCCAGATCCGCGTTCAATCCATTTGAGTACAATGCCACTCGGCAGTTGCTTGCGCATGCTGACCTTGCCTTTTTCGAAATTGATCAGGTTTTTCTTAGAGCCTGCAGCACTTGTATCCAAATCGCTGAGGTTTTGGGTGTTGGCCTTCGTAATATTTTTGGTAGAATGCTTCGGCTTGGGGTCGTTGTCACAGGCCGCAAAGGTCAAAAGCAAAGAAAGAAACAGCAGACTTCTCATTGGAGCTCAATTAGTTGGATATCGATGTATAAAATACTTTGTGGCGGAATCTTGCTGCGGTCTCCGAGCAAGCCATGACCGAGGTAACTCGGTAAAATGAGTTTGGCTTTGTCGCCCTTGCGCATGAACTGCAAGGCTTCATGGATGCCCGATTCTTTTTCTGAATGGGCAATGGTAATGCGTTCAATTTGATCCGCTTTGGTTTGGTAACAAACAGTTCCATCCAATAAACCTACTTTCAAGCGCACCAAAGCTTCTTGACCATCGTGCGCCAAGGCTTGAGCAGTATTCCCCTTCTCATAAATCATGTAGCGCAAACCTGAAGGTGTTTGCTGCATCTTGAGATGGGTGTAGTGGGCTAAATAGGTGTTGATTTTGAGGTTTTCGCGCACGCTGAGCTCCTGATTAAAATCCACGGAGTGCCCCGTAGACCATTTTTGGTGTGTTTGCTCTTGGGTTTGCGCTCGGCGGCAAGCCGAAAACACAAGTAAACCCATTAACCCAAGTGCAAGCAGAAACTGTTTTGACATGCCACTATAATTGATCAATTAACGATTCAAGTTTGGCCAGCGCAGCGCTCAAGGTGCCTTCGTAGAAGCCCCCTGCCGCGTATTGGTGTCCGCCGCCATTGAAATGCGCTTGTGCAAATGCATTGACAAAGCGCTGACCTTTGGAGCGAAAAGACATTTTAACGCCGTCTTCTGTTTCCATTAAAAATACACCAACGTTATAGCCCTCAATCGATAAAATGACGTTCACCAAACCTTCCGTATCACCTTTTTGATAATTGAAACGCTTGAGCTCCTCTTTATTCAAACTGAGTACCCCCACACCTATTTCTTGATAAAGTTGAAGTTTCTCCGCTATGGCAT
>RDZL01000208.1 GCA_004295165.1 Flavobacteriia bacterium | reverse complement strand
GGGCAATTATCATTGCGAGGTACCAGTATCCAGGCATGGACGAAGGGCTTTTAAACGAGCGCATACAAGCCATACGCCGAGATATCTGGCTGGAGCTCAATGACAATCAGACGGCATTTGAGCAAGTCAAAATCTTCAATCGCATTTTCTTTGGGATACACCGTTTTCGAGGAGATAGTCAAAATTACCATACGCCAGCTCATTCTTACCTGAACACGGTATTGGAAAGCCGCAAAGGCAATCCCTTGAGTCTTTGTATCATTTATAGCATCATTGCACAATCGCTTGATTTACCTATTTATGGGGTCAATTTGCCCAATCATTTTGTGCTCGCTTATATGGATAGCAAGCATTCTTCCTTTGGTCTACAGCAAGAAGACGATTACGGCGTTTTGTTCTATATTAATGCGTTTGCTAAAGGCAGTATTTTTGATGCCAATGAAATCAAAGAATTCATCAAAGGAATTCATTTGCAGCCAGACCGCAGTCATTTTGAGCCCTGTTCCAATTCCGCAATTCTCAAAAGAATGCTCTCGAACTTGATCTATGCGTTTCAGCAGGTTGGCTCCGCCCAAAAAGTTGCAGAATTGCAGGCTTTAAGGAACCTAATCCCTTAAGTCAATTGCGCTTTTCTTCGTATTTTTGACTAAAACAAATTCATGCCAAGCCCATATCAAGTTGCGGAGCGTTTCATGCGTTACGTCCAAATAGACACCACATCAGATCCCAACTCAAGTACTTTTCCTTCTACTGCCAAGCAGCGCGATCTCGCTTTGGTCTTATTTGAAGAATTGAAAGCGCTAGGTCTTCAAGATGTAGAAATAGACGAATGGTCTTATGTTTTTGCCACTATTCCTTCAAATGTTTCTCAGCCATTACCCACAATTTGTTTTTGCTCACACATGGACACCGCTCCAGACTGTAGCGGAACCAACGTGAAGCCCATTTTACACACAAATTATGCTGGTGCGCCAATTGTCTTGCCCGACGACCCCCGCCAAGTTTTGCGCACCGAAGAGCACCCTTATTTACTTCAAAAAATCGGCGATGACCTCATTACGGCCAGCGGACAAACATTATTGGGTGCCGACGACAAAGCAGGTGTAGCCATTATTATGGAGCTTGCAGCCTACCTTATGGCGCATCCGGAAGTGCCACACGGCCCCATTCGCATCTTATTTACACCAGACGAAGAAGTTGGTAGAGGCGTCGAGCAGCTCGACATGCAAAAACTCAACGCTCACTTTGGTTATACCCTCGACGGCGGTCCGCTCGGCGACATCGAAGACGAAACCTTTTCTGCCGATGCAGCAACACTTACTTTTCATGGCGTGAGTGCGCATCCGGGCTATGCCAAGGGCAAAATGGTCAACGCCATCAAATTGGCTTCGGCATTTGTAGACGCCCTTCCAAAAACAAATTGGTCACCTGAAACCACCTCTCACCGCGACGGCTTTGTGCACCCTACAGCCATTGAAGGCGGCTTAGAAAAAGCAAGTGTTCAGCTCATCCTCCGCGACCACGACACCACCCTCATGGAAAGCTATCCACAAAAACTTGAGGAGTTGGCAGCGCAAGTGGTGGCTGCACATCCAGGAGCGCGTTACGAAATCAAAGTTCAGGAACAGTACCGCAACATGAAAGAAATTTTGGCTGGTGTGCCATTTGTTGCAGACTACGCCGAAGAGGCGATGCGCAAGGCTGGCCTACAGCCCAAGCGCGCTATTATCCGCGGCGGCACAGACGGCTCCAGGCTCTCCTTTATGGGCTTACCTTGTCCGAATATCTTTACTGGCGAGATGGCCATTCATTCCAAGCTCGAATACGTCAGTGTGCAAGACATGGAAAAAGCCATAGACACCCTTGTTGAACTCGTTCAAATCTGGAAAAATCATCCATGGACGCAAGCTTAATCATCAAGGATATCCAGGCAAAGAAGTTTGCTCCGCTGTATTTTTTACACGGAGAAGAAACGTATTACATCGATTTGATTTCCGATGCACTACAAAAAAATGCCCTAGAAGAACACGAGCGCGATTTCAATCAAACCATTCTCTACGGAAAAGATGCCGATTCTTTAGCGCTGCAGAGTGAGCTCAAGTCCTATCCCATGATGGCTGAGCGCCGTTTGGTGATCCTCAAGGAAGCCCAAGACTTCAAGCAAATAGACGCCCTAGAGGCTTATGCAGAAGCGCCAAGCCTCACCACCATTTTTGTGGTCTGCTACAAATACAAGACTTTTGATGCCCGCAAAAAACTCCTTAAGCACTTTGCTAAAAACGGCCTGATCTTTAAGTCGGACAAAATTCGCGACTATCAACTCCCAGACTGGATTGCCAAATATGTCAGGGGTTTAGGGATGCAAATCAACGGTAAAGCCACCATGCTCTTAGCCGAGTTTTTAGGTGCAGACCTCGGTCGAATCGCCAACGAAATTGAGAAACTGCGCATTGTACTCGGCGCCAATACCGCCATCACTGAGCAGCACATCGAGCAGCACATCGGCATTTCCAAAGACTACAATATTTTTGAATTGGTCAATGCCATTGCCCAAAAACAAGCCGATAAAGCCTTCAAAATTGTACAATATTTTGAATACAACCCAAAAGCGGGTGAGTTGGTTGTAATTGTACCTGCCCTTTTCAAATTGTTCTCGCAACTCATGCGCGTGCACTTCACCCCCAATAAGAGCAGAGAAGCCATTGCCAGCAGCGTGGGTGTGCATCCGTTTGTAGCAGGCGAGTTATTGGCCAACCGCCAAAATTACGACCCCAAAAAAATAGCAGCAATCATTGCCCTGCTCCATGAATACGACCTCAAAGCCAAGGGTGTTGGAAACAGCCAAATGAATAATGCTGAATTGCTCAAAGAAATGGTATTTCAAATCATGTACGCATGAGTATATTTTATGCGCCAAGTCTGGAAAAGGAGCAGTCTCACTACCAACTCAGTGAGGAAGAATCCAAGCATTGCATCCGGGTTTTGCGCATGCAAGAGGGTGCAGCTATCCAATTAGTTAATGGTCGTGGCCTAGAAGCCCATGCCGTACTCCAAGACGCGCATCCAAAGCGCTGCATGCTGCAAATTACCGCTGTTGTGCAGCACGACCCTACGCCAGCTGTGCATATTGCAATGGCACCCACCAAAAACATGGATCGTATCGAGTGGTTTTTAGAGAAAGCTACTGAGCTTGGCCTCACCAAACTTTCTTTGCTCAACTGCGAGCACAACGAACGTCGGCAGGTTAATACCGAACGCTTAGAAAAAATTGCCGTGGCGGCCATGAAGCAATCCAAAAGATATTATTTGCCTGTTATTGAACCCATGCAGCGCTTTTCAGATTTCATTGCAGTGCAGCCCACAGGTTATTTTGGTCATTGTGCAGATGGCCCAAAAATTAAAATGACCAATCTTGTTGCCGGAAAGCCATTTTTAATAGGACCCGAAGGAGATTTTTCGGAGCAAGAAATTGCATTGGCCCTTCTTACGGGCTATGAAGCAGTAGAAATGAGCGCATTTAGATTGCGTACCGAAACAGCAGCTTTATTGGCCACCACTGCACTACTTCCTTAAGTTTTCTCTTTTATTTTTTGCTGTAATGGTAGACCTCAAATGCAGCCTCGTGCTTGTCGTCGATGGCTTGTGCAAATAACAGCGTTTTTTGGTAATCCTCTGTAGCAAATTCAGGAAAGAAGGTATCTGCATCGTAGACTTTCTCGATGTGCGTGAGGTAGAGGTCTTGTACCTTCCCGCTTTCTAGCGCAAGGCCGTAAATTTGCGCACCACCAATAATAAATGCTTTCTGACCTTCTTCCAATTGCAATTGTTCTAGGCATGCTGCTAAGGAGTCAAAAACCAAGCAGCCGGGTGCTTCAAAATCGGATTGTCTGCTCAAAATGACATTCTTACGACCAGGTAGTGGCCTGTATTTTTCGGGGATGGAATCGTAGTTTTTGCGTCCCATGATCACGACATGTCCTTTGGTGGTGTCTTTGAAGAACTGCATGTCTGCAGGCAGGTTCCACATCAGGTCGTTGTTTCTGCCGATGCCGTTTGCGGCATCTAGTGCTGCAATCATAGAGAGGGAGCTAATCATATCGCTACTGCGGCTTTAATGTGTGGGTGCGGATCGTAATTGAGCAACTCAAAATCTTCGTACTTGAAGTCAAAAAGATTGCTTACCTCAGGATTGATGCGCATAGTGGGCAAAGGCCTGAACTCACGGCTGAGTTGCAATTGGGTTTGTTCGATGTGGTTGCTATACAAATGCGCATCGCCAAGCGTATGAACGAAATCTCCGGGCTGTAGGCCGCAAACTTGCGCCATCATCATGGTGAGCAAAGCATAAGAGGCAATATTGAAAGGCACGCCCAAGAAGGTGTCGGCACTGCGCTGATACAACTGACAGCTCAATTTGCCATCGGCAACATAGAATTGAAAAAAAGCATGACACGGCGGCAATTTCATTTGTGGAATTTCGCCGACATTCCATGCCGAGACAATGATGCGTCGGGAGTCTGGGTTGTGCTTGATTTGCTCAATGACTTGTTGAATCTGATCGATGTGCTCACCGCTTGCGGTAGGCCAACTGCGCCATTGCGAACCGTAAACCGGACCTAATTCGCCGTTTTCATCGGCCCATTCGTCCCAGATGCTCACGCCATTTTCTTTGAGATAGGCAATATTGGTTTCGCCCTTCAAAAACCACAATAATTCGTGGATAATGGAGCGCAAGTGTAATTTTTTGGTCGTGACGCAAGGAAATCCTTCGGAGAGGTCAAAACGCATTTGGTAACCAAACACAGAAATGGTGCCCGTTCCGGTGCGGTCTTCTTTTTGAACGCCGTGTTCGAGGATGTGCGAAAGGAGGTCGTGGTATTGTTTCATGGACAAAAACTTGCTTGACTACGAAAATAGTAATTATTTTAGCCCTATGTTGAGATTAATCTGTTTGATTGCACTTGTATTTGCCACAGCAATTTCTGTAGTTGGTCAAAGCAAACCCATCAAACGCAAATACCGTGGCGTTTATGAAGGTCAGATACCAGCCTATGAAGTGCGCATGGGTCAAGAGGTTTATACCGTTAAGGCAAGCACCTTGCGTATCTTACTAGATCGAGATAGTATTTTTTTTGAAATCGGAACGTACCGCTATGCTTCAGGTTATTCCATAGAAAATAATGAAAAGCAATTCAGTCTGAGCGCCACCAGAGATCAGTCGGGTATCTCGGAGCAGTTGATTTTAGATCCGAAGACAAGAACGATGATCCGAAAAGGGCTGTATCCACAACCAGATGCCACCTTAACACGTTTTGGAAAATTACCGCGCAGGTAACCACAAACTGAAAGTAGTCCCTTTATCAGCGGTGCTTTTGGCATCTATTTTACCGTTGTGCGCATCCACAATCAGCTTGACGTAATACAAGCCTAAACCAAAACCCTTGACATCGTGGATGTTTCCTGTCGGAACCCGATAAAATTTATCGAAAATCAGGCGTAGGTCTTCTTTTTTGATACCGATGCCATTGTCTTGAATCTCGATTCTGAATCCTTCTTTTTCTGCCTTGACCACTACTTGGATGTGCGGGGTAACTTTGCAATATTTGACCGCGTTGTCTACGAGATTGAAGAGCACGTTGGTGAGGTGAACAGGGTCTGCGATGAGTGTGGCAGTTTCTATTTCTTTGACGATGCTGAAGTGTCCGCCGCCAGTTGCCTGATTGAAGTCAAAGTTTTCTTTGACGTCATCGAGGATATTGTAAAGCGATACTGTTTCTTTGTTCAGGCTCACTTTGTCTTTGTCGAGCTTGGCAATGTTGAGCACGCGCTCTACTTGCTGCTCGAGTCTTTTATTTTCTTTGTATATGATACTGGCGTACTTGCGCATGCGGTCTGAGTCAGCGTTGTCCTCGAGGCGCAGGAGCAGTTCACTGGAGAGGCTGATGGTAGAAATAGGCGTCTTGAGCTCGTGGGTCATGTTGTTGATGAAGTCGTTCTTGACCTCAGACAAACGCTTTTGACGGATAATAATACCCATGCTAAAGGCAAAAAATACCACCACAAATACCACTACTATCAGCAAATAGACCAAAGGCGAGAAACTAGAAGCCGCTTCAATTTTGTCGAGTTTTAGATTCGGGAAATACACCGTAAAATAGTGGCCGTCTTTGGTCAGGTTCAGGCTTTCGGGCGTAATGCCGCTGGTTTTTTGTGCTTTTTTGGCATAAATGGAGTCGCTGTCAAAGGTATACAGGCCCGAGAGCGCAATGGAGTCAGTGAAGCAATCGTAAATACCAAATAAGAAATCTTGTTGGATGTCTTGCAGATAGAACTCTTTTTTGAGGAGTGTCTCTAGGTAAAACGGCTGTATTTCATCGCTAACATCTACGGTGTAGTGCTGGTAACTCACCTGCTTGATCGCACCGTAAACTGCACTCGGATCTTCATTTTGATTGATAGAAGTGAGGACGTTGCGCAGCGCTGCTCTGGCCTGTTGCGCAAACTCACGCAAGTTCAGGCTGTCTTCTCGCTGCTGAATATTAATATACTCTTGTTGCAACTGACGGGTATTGTGGATCCAGACAAACTGAACAGTAAGAATGCTCAGAATGGAAATAATGCCTAGAATGGCAACCGCATTAACCGCCTTGTTTTTCATCAATTAAAAGCCATTCACTCCGTTGACGGTCGTGTATTTCAAGACGTTTTTCTTTTCTGGATGAATGCGAGCAAAGGCAGATTGTACGGCAAGGGTACCTTCGTGGAAGCCACACAAGATCAGTTTGAGTTTGTTCTCGTAGGTATTGACATCGCCAATTGCATAAATACCAGGGATGTTCGTAGAGTAGTCCAGCGTATTGACTTTGATGGCGCTCTTATCAATTTCTAAGCCCCAATCGCCGATCGGGCCTAAGCTTGGCTTGAGGCCAAACAACGGAATAAAGTGGTCGGCTGCAATACTGCGCTCTCCGTCTTTCTGATGCGTCACAATTACCTGCTCGAGGTGGTCTGCACCTTGAAGACCAGTTACTTCCGCTTCTGTCACTAGATCGATTTCGCCGCTTTCTGCCATGTCAATAACGCGCTGTACCGAATCGAGGTGGCCGCGGAACGAACTGCTGCGGTGCACCAAAACAACGCGCTTGGCAATTTTTCTTTCGGCGAGGTAAATAGACCAGTCTAGCGCAGAGTCTCCGCCACCGGCAATGACACATACTTTATCTAGATAGATTTCTGGGTTGCGAATGATGTATTCAACGCCTTTGTCCTCGAAATCAGTGATGTTGGCAATAGGTGGTTTACGGGGTTCAAAAACGCCGAGTCCGCCGGCAATCATGACAATTGGCGCACGGTGAGCGGTACCTCTTACTGTAGTGACAATGAATTGGCCTTCTTCATCTTTGTCGATGGTCATGGCAGCTTCACCAAGAGTAAAACCTGGCTTAAAAGGTGCCGCTTGGGCCATGAGGTTATCGATGAGTTCGCCCGCCAAAATAGAAGGGAAGCCAGGGATGTCGTAAATTGGTTTTTTAGGATAGATTTCTGAACACTGCCCACCAGGTTGTGGCAATGAATCGATCAAGTGGCAACGCAATTTGAGTAAGCCGGCTTCAAAAACGGTAAATAAGCCAACAGGGCCTGCACCAATAATGATAATATCTGTCTGGATCATGTGGGTAAACGATTAATAGGGAGGAAATACGGGT
>RDZL01000207.1 GCA_004295165.1 Flavobacteriia bacterium | reverse complement strand
AGCATCCCGACGAGTTCGAGTGCAGCCAATGCTTTTTGCTTGGCCTCGGCTCTTGGTAATTTTTTGAGCTGCAAGGGCATCATGACGTTGTCTAGGGCGTTGAGCGGTGCAATGAGGTTGAAACTCTGAAAAACAAAGCCAATGGTGTGCAAACGAAGCGCGGCGAGTTGGTTTTGATTGAGTTCATTTACAAATTGCTCCTTGACCCAAAGTTGGCCATAAGAGGGGTAAATGACACAGCCCAGCAAAGAGAGTAGAGTGGTCTTGCCAGAACCCGAGGGCCCGATGATGAGCAAGAGCTCTCCGGACCTGATTTCGAGATCTACAGGTTGCAACGCAACAATGGTTTGGTCGCCGACTTGGTATTCTTTGCCTACGCCGGCAAGTTTGGCTATCGGATTCATGAGAATTTGAGTAAGCGTTTGATCCAGCTCATTTTTGTTGTGGTGTAAGGCGGATACTTCAAAGGTACTTCAAATAAGCGGGGTTTCTCAAAAACAGATTTCCGATGAGAAAAAGTATCAAAACCAGCCTTACCGTGGTAGCTGCCGTTTCCGCTCTGTCCAACACCGCCAAATGGCAAATTTGGGTTGGTGATGTGCATGATCGCATCATTGATACAGCCGCCACCAAAAGAGAGTTGCCCTAGCCAAGCTGCTTGTTCGGCTTTGTCATTGGAAAACAAATAGGCCGACAAAGGTTTTTCGTGATCTTGAATATAGCCGAGTACGGTGTCAAATTGCGTGTAGCTGATCAAAGGAAGAATAGGACCAAATATTTCTTCCTGCATAATGGCGTCGTCGAAACTGACATCTTTGAGCAGGGTAGGTGAAATGGTACGCTTTTCTCTATCGATTTGGCCGCCAAATGCAATTTTGTCTTTGTCAAGGAGCTGCTCTAAGCGCGCTAAATTGCGTTCATTGATGATTTGAACGTAGTTTTTGTTGCCGACCTTATATTGATTTTTTTCAATTTCTTGTCGCAATAACACCAAGCATTCACGATAAATACTATCGTGGACAAATACGTAATCGGGAGCAATACAGGTTTGGCCAGCGTTCAAGAATTTGGCCCAAACCAAGCGCTTGATGGCGGTTGGCAAGTCGGCGCTCGGCGTCAGGATAGCTGGGCTTTTGCCACCGAGTTCCAGGGTTACGGGTGTGAGGTGCTTGGCTGCAGCTTGATACACAATACGCCCCACAGCGGGGCTGCCGGTAAAAAAGATTTTGTCAAAGCGTTCCTGGAGCAAGGCAGTGGTTTCTGCTACGCCGCCCAATACTACTGTAAAAAGTTGCGGGTCAAAATATTGCTCCACGAGCTCTGCCATGCACTGCGCACTATTGGCGGCGAGTTCTGAGGGCTTTAAAATTACAGTATTGCCTGCTGCGAGTGCTGCAATTGCGGGTGCAAAAGACAACTGAATCGGGTAGTTCCAGGCCCCGATTACCAAGCAGATCCCCAAAGGTTCGGGCACCATGTAAGACTTGCCAGGTAAATTGACCAAATTGGTGCGCACTCTTTGCGCTTTCATCCATTTCGGCAACGCGCCCAAAGCCTCATCGATATCTTTGATCAAAATAGCCCATTCCGTCAAAAAAGCTTCGTGTTCCGACTTCTGAAAATCGGCATGTACAGCCGCATAAATCTTTGCTTCGTTTTCTTGGAGCAGCTGCTTGAAGCGCTGCAAAGCAGTTTTGCGTGCGGCGAGCGATTTGGTGTGTTGGGCTTTGAAATATTGGCGTTGATTGGCAAGTAAGTCGGAGAAATGCATGTATGTAAGTTTGAACTAAAGTTAAAACACCTGAAGCACAAAAGGGTTTAAATTTTATATATTTGATAAAAAATTATTATCCATGAAATCCACCAAAATCACCTACTGGGTCACCACCATCCTCCTTTTTTTAATGGAAGGCCTCATGCCAGCACTCACTTCTCAATCCGAAATGGCCAAGGAAAGCATCGCTCACTTGGGTTATCCGGCATATTTTGGCATCGCGCTCACTTGTTTTAAAGTACTCGGTGCCCTTACCTTGATCATTCCTCAAATCCCTGGCCGTCTCAAAGAATGGGCTTACGCTTGTTTTTTCATCGAGTTTTTGTTTGCATCCGTTAGCCACGCAGCTGTCGACGGCATTACTGGAGAAACATTCATTCCGTTGATCGCAGTCGCTGTTTTGCTATTATCGTATACATCTTACCACAAGCTGCAGCAACAATAATTCATGCAAGAACAGCCCAATAACCCGCTGCACGGCGTCAAGTTAGCAGATATGCTAGATGCTTTAGTCGAAAACTACGGTTGGGAGCACATGGCCTTCAAGGTCAATATCAATTGCTTCAAAATTGATCCGTCGATCAAATCGAGTTTGGTTTTTCTGCGTCGTACTGCCTGGGCTAGAAACAAAGTGGAGGCCATGTATTTAGAAATGATGCGCAAGAAATGACTACCACTTACTACCAAGATTTCGACGCCGAGCAAAAGCAGATTTGTGAAAGTCTTCATGCGCTCATCTCAGCCAAGCTGCCTTTGGCCGAAAACAAGATTTGGCATGCGCACCCCGTTTGGTTCCTAGACGGCAACCCAATTGTGGGTTTCAGCAAACAAAAGAAAGGCATCCAGCTCATGTTTTGGAGCGGTGCCGATTTCGACGAACCCGGTTTGGTAGTGCGCGCAGGCAAATTCAAAGACGCCGCTATTTGCTATCAAAACAGCTCCCAAATAGACCAAGAGATGCTCGTACGCTGCTTAGAAAAATCCGTGACCATCCAGTGGGATTACAAAAATATTGTGAAGCGAAAGGGGCAGCTACTGCGCTTGTTTCAGGCTGTTCTGCTCGCTATTGTGCTGCTGTCATTTCGTTCAGACAACCTGCCAACTGATTTTCAAGCACTTCTGACCCGCGCCCAAATGACTTTCGATGCGCCGCCAAAGCTTGTCATGCAACAATGCATCGAGAACAGGCAGATGAACTACGAATACGCCCTCAAGCATCCCAAAAAGAAATTTGAAATTCGCTACGCCATTCGTCCGCTGGATATCCAAATTGAAAAGCACAAAGAATGGGAAAAAAACAAAAAGCCTGGCGATATTTCCATCCACCCCAACAAGCTTTACAATCCCATGCTGCAGGCCACACTCCTGAACATCTCTGGCGGCCAACTCCCCGATATCAACGCTTTCGGTAAAGCTGCAGTAGCCAAAGAATTCAACGCAGACTGGGGCGCAACCGCATTTGCCAGCCTCGACAAAGAATTTGGTCAAGACTACAAGTATTGCCTCGTCGTAGCCTTGCACAAAGACAACGTTGCAGACGCCTACATCTTCTATTTAGCCAACGACCGCAATGTGATTCTCAAAAATATGGAGCCAGCATTCCATGCGTTGAGGTTTAAGTGATCAGTAATACCATGCAAATCAAAACTAAAGATTCAAATATTGAGGTAATCAATTCAAATGACGCTCAGGGCACCCCTGCTCAAACTACAATCATTATTAATCAGGCGTCTAAAAAAGGATGTGGCTGCTTAGCTGGTTTTCTTTCAGGTATTGCGCTCGTTTTTGGCATCATTATCTTGCTGGCGTTTATATTTTTTATAGCCTTAGCTTTTGGCTAATTAGGATTTTCTTATTGTCCAAATATGTAGTAGTGTTCTGCTTTCTTTGCCCCGTATTTTGGTTCCTGTAAGGCTCAGTTCACTTAATTCATGTAAAAAAAGTGAATAGAGCGGTGTTTTATATATCCTCTCATTACAAACCCAACTTCTTATATTCGTCAAATACTTTTGATGTTTCAAAGTAAAGAACTGTGTTTGTTCACAAACTAAATGCCTTAAACTTTTTTTCCTGTTCTTGAAAATAAATACTTACTTTTGACGTTAGTGACGCAAAACGATATGAATGATCAAATCTTTTAGCGATAAAGAAACAGAAAAGGTATGGAACGCAATTCGATCTAAAAAATTGCCAAGGGAAATTCAAGAAGTGGCAAGACGTAAACTCAGAATGTTGAACAGTGCTCAAGACATAAATGATTTAAGGATTCCACCTTCAAATCGTTTGGAAAAACTAAAAGGTTTACAAGCTGATTTCTATAGTATTCGCATTAATGACCAATGGAGAATTGTTTTCCAATGGATGCAAAATGATGCATTCAATATCCGAATCGTAGATTATCATTAAAATCAAAGACATGACCAAACTAAAAAACATACATCCTGGCGAAATCTTACAAGAAGAATTCTTGCTTCCAATGCAAATTTCCGCTTACCGATTGGCAAAAGAAACCTTTTTGCCTCAAACACGCATTTCAGAGATTATCAAAGGCCGTAGAAGAATTACTGCAGACACCGCCTTGCGCTTTGCTAAGTTTTTTGGCACGAGCGCAAAGTTTTGGCTTGGCCTACAAGACGACTACGATTTAGAGGAGGAGAAGTCATTGAAATCAAGAGAATTCACAAGCATTAAGCCCTACAGCGTGGCAAATGCTTTATAAGCTTAATTAGATTTACAACCCCAATTTCTTATATCCCTCAAAAACCTTTGATGTTTCAAAGTAATAGGTCTTCTTTTTGCCGTCTACTTTGACATTCATTTGGTCGCAGAGGTGGCGCTTTTCTTCTGTGATACTTTGTTCGAGCAATTGCGCGTCGATCATGGTTAGTATAAAATACTCTTCTTCTACTTGAATCACGGGCCAAGCAGTAGCACAAGTTTGGCCGTCGCCATTTTTGACGATGGAATTGAGTAGGCCAAATTGTATTGTTTTGTACTTGGCCGCATTGATGGTGTCGCCCACAATTTTATAGGTCTGGCGCAAAATTTTATGTGCCAACATATTGGTGTAATCGATGCTGAGCATTTGTTTAGTGGTCGAAATGATATCAGAATAAGCGCTTTTCTCCATCTGGCCATACATGGCTTTTTTAAGGCTGTCAAGTTCTCTTAATTTTCCGGATGCCACCCGAAACTGCTCACTTTCGATAAAACTGTAACGGAAAGCCAAATAATCGATATCGGTTTGGCCGTTTTCAAGTTGCTGAACCGTTTTACTAAAATCGTCGTCAAATGAAGGTACAATTACTTGTGGTTGCACTTGCCCAAAAGAAAATGCTGTCGTAAAAGTGAGTAGGAGTAGGCCTAAAAAGCGAAGGTTGATGCGGAGCAATTTTTCTGTCATCTGATTGATTTTGTTTAAATTTAGTCAAAATGTTGTTAGTACGGATTGCAAACTGCGTCAGTACAAACAGTTAAAACGTAGAACTAACCAGAATGAAACGCTACCACCTTCAATTCAATCCTGAAGACACAAGCTTCGCGCTTAGCTTGAAAGTCAAGCCAGTGCTGTTTTTGGTGAAACTGGTCATCTTGTTGTTTGGAATAGCAGCGATCGTACTGCCCATTGCGTTTTTTGTGCTGCAAGCCAGTGGGTCAAAAATGGGCTTTAAAGTTCATTTTGCTCACTTGTTGATTTTTGCCCTTCAGCTGGGTGTCGCCTATTTTTTACTTCGCCTTTACCTTTGGAATGCGTTCGGAACGGAGCATTTTACGTACGCCAATAAGCAGCTCCACCATCGGGTCAATTACAAGTGGTTTAGTCAGCAAAAGCACGCTATCGACTATACTGAATTTCCAGACCTAACTTTTGAAAAGGGTCAAGACCAAGAACAGCGCCTCGTTTTCCTTGCTGACAATCAAACCATTCATAGCACAATTAGCCTGACCACTGCTGATATCGAAAGTTTGAAAACTGCATTTGACAAACGATGACCCAATTAAACCCCCAATGTACAGACTCCTCCTCTTTTTAGTCCTTTTCGCTTGTCAAACGGAGCCGTCATTGGAGACTCTGTTAAGTGGTGACGCTGGCAAATGTTGGAACTTGAAAAAAATTGTCAGGTTGAAGGAAAACATCGAGGAGAAAAAAGACTTTCAGGTGCTATCAGAAAGCTCTGGTTATTTTGATTTTAGTGTCGCCTCGATATGTTAATCAAGCAATATTGTATAATATTCAGGGATTTAAATCACTAAAAATATAGTATATTTGGTGATTATGATTAGGAGAATTACATATGAGACCTTGCTTTCTAAGTTTAATAAGGGAAAAGCAATCGTTTTACTTGGACCAAGACAAGTCGGGAAAACAACCTTAATTGAGGCTTGTTTGGAGCAAAGAGAATATTTATTCCTCAATGGAGATGATCCAGAAATTAGGGATTTATTGGAGCCCGCTGGGGTGTCTAAACTTACTGCAATTATCGGTAAGCAGACTATTGTCTTTATAGATGAGGCGCAGCGAATAAAAAATATAGGTTTAATCGCAAAAATGATAACAGATCATTTTTCCAATGTGCAATTGATATTGAGTGGTTCGTCTGCATTAGAAATAAGCAATTCAACACAAGAACCCTTGACAGGTCGGAAATATGAATATGAATTATTTCCAATAAGTTGGGAAGAATTTGAAGATCATGTTGGATATGTTGAGGCATCAGCTCAACTAGAAGAACGGCTCATTTACGGGATGTATCCCGATGTATTAAATCACCGTTCAGAGGCCCGTGAAATATTGAAGCAACTTGCCTCCAGTTATTTATATAAAGACGTACTTTCCTTGACTGGAATCAAGAAGCCAGAACTATTAGATAAACTACTCAAGGCCCTTGCCTTACAATTAGGAAATGAGGTTTCCTACAATGAATTGTCAAATTTACTTCAGATAGATAAGGTTACCGTTGCGAAATACATTGATTTACTAGAAAAGGCATTTATTGTTTTTCGATTAACAAGTTTTAGCCGAAATCAGCGCAATGAAATAAAAAATAACCGAAAGATATATTTTTACGATAATGGCATTCGAAATATGATTATCAACAACTTGAATCCAATCGAATTAAGAATGGATAAAGGAGCCTTGTGGGAAAACTTTTTGATTGCTGAACGCATTAAACTACAGCACTATCATCAAGTGTATTCCAACAATTATTTTTGGCGCACTGTTCAAAAACAAGAAATTGATTTTATAGAGGAAGCAAACGGAAAATTAACGGCCTTTGAATTTAAGTGGAAATCCAAACCCTCATCAAAAATTCCAATCTCATTTATACGTGAATACAATGCAAATGGCCACATTATTGATGTAGAAAATTTTAGAACATTTGTAAGAAAGTAGCGTAATATGTCAATTTATAATTGTTTAAAAACCCAATGAAAATTTAAATTACCCAGTCGATTCCCACAAACATTGAAGAAAACAAAAACAATACAACTATGATCAAAATTTGGAAATACAATTTTTACGGGAAATTCATAATGTTTCAAACCAGGTTGAACAAAGCATTCGTAATTTCATGAGAAAGCGACGTTATTTTCTAATCATTAATTTTTTGCTTTCGTTTTGCTTTGGTTGTGAAAGTCCATCATGTGAAACTGAAAAACAATATTATCAGGAGCGATGGGATTTTACCATCGAAAAATCCTACAAGGATTTGCAACACAAAGCAACTCATGTGCTTGTTACAAAGCAGGGGAGGGAAATAACTTTTCAACCAATTCAGGATATTGTTTTTTTTGCCAATAAAGGTGATAGACTTATCAAAACGCCTTATTCAAAGTATGCCTATCTTGTAACTCAATATGGTGATTCGAGTCGCTATATAATATTTTCTAAGACCTGCGATTCCGAGCTTGGCGATCAATTCAAATAGTA
>RDZL01000206.1:7278-15019 GCA_004295165.1 Flavobacteriia bacterium | reverse complement strand
GGGTGAGGTAAGAGCCAGAAGTGGCTGCTTCTACCAGCAAACTACCGATAATTGGCCTTTACCTTAGGCTTGGTTTCTTTCTCATGTACGGGGCCAATTATCGGTAGTTTGCTGGTAGAAGCAGCCACTTCTGGCTCTTACCTCACCCCTGCTGTGGGCATGACCGGTTTTTCTTTGGCACTCGCCATTCCGTTTACCCTTTTCGCTATTTTCCCAGGATGGCTCAACTCTTTGCCACAATCTGGCGGATGGCTCAATTCAGTTAAAGTGGTGCTCGGCCTCACCGAACTTGCACTAGCCCTCAAGTTCTTGTCTTCTGTAGACCTCGCTTACCACTGGGACCTCCTCACCCGCGAGTGGTTTGTCGGTATTTGGTTTGTCTTGTTCTTTATCATGGGTATTTACCTTCTTGGCAAATTGCAATTCTCTCACGACTCTCCTGTGCAAAAACTGAGCGTTACGCGCTTTATGTTTGCACTCATCGCATTGGTCTTCTCGGTGTACCTCTTTACGGGTATGTTCGGCGCGCCACTCACGCTCATCGACGGTATTGCACCACCGCGCACGCACTCCGAAGACAACTTCCGCTGGGTCAATGGCGGGCAAGAAACCGGCTTGGTTGAAGATTCGATTTCCGCAAAATTTGCTGCCGATATGCACCCTGTTGGCGACGGCTCTATTCTCGTATTCCACGACCTCGAAAAAGGCCGCGCTTACGCCAAAAAACGCAACTTACCTATCTTGCTCGACTTCACGGGCCACGCCTGTCAAAACTGCCGCAAAACGGAAAGTACCGTCTGGACCAACGACGAAATTCGCCCCATGCTCCAAAAGCAGTTTGTGATCATTTCGCTGTATGTTGACGACCGCGAAATGTTGCCTGCGAGCGAGCAGCGTGTATCTAAATTGAGTGGTGCGATTCGCACTGTCGGTAACAAATGGGCCGACTACCAAATGACGCGCTACAAGAGTTTCCAACAGCCTTTATATGTCGTCACCGACCACGAAGGCAATGACCTCACCAAAGCCATTGGCTACACCCCAGACATCAAATCATACAAACAATTCTTAGAGGGCGGCATCAAGCGCTTTAAGTAAAATTTCTTGGGCGTTTTCAGCACTTTTTAGCGCTTGAAATACTTGAAGTGCTTGTGATAGCCGCTGTAAAATTCTTCGCAATAACTCAGTAACTCTTCTCCGTATTCCGGATACTTTTGGCGCAAAACTTTCCTGTATTTGGGATTGCATTTGGCTGCCATGCGCAATAAAAACGCCTGCATTTGCTTGTTTTTGGCTGCTTTACTACCTGCCAAATAATAACCTTCCGCTAAGAAACCGTTATTGTATTCGCGCTCGTCTGGGTGCGCAGTTGGTCTTTGATCTCTCGACCATTCGTAGCGCCTGAGCATCCAGGCATTTCCTCTGTACGTTGTGTTGAAGTAAAAATTACCCAACAAAAAAGCATAACGCGCTTTGTTATCTCCGGTGGCTCTTTGATACGCTTGTTGCAAGCGCAGCGCCTTTCTGAGCATTTGCGGCTTGGTAAGCCAGGCGCTATCGGCTCTGTTTTGTTGGTGTTCTTGGTAGAAAGTCGTGTAAAACGGATTGACGCGCAAATAGCGATCAAAAGGCGCTCCTCTCCAGTACTTTTCAGGAGCTTTCTCAAAAGTTTGAAGTGCGGCTTTTAAATTGTTTGTTCTGAAATAATGCGTGCCCACTAAATTATACACCTCATTTATTTTGACACGCGCATCTTTTTTGAGCCAAAGTTCAAAGTCGTTCTCATCTTGGGGCACTTCCATATCGCTGAGTAGGGTGGCAAGTTGTGCTGTCTGATACGCATCGTCGAGGTAGTAAATCCAGTAGGCATAGTAACCCCATGTAGAAATAGGCTTGCCTAGTGGAGCACCCCAATTGCGCCAAATACTTTGACCATTTGGACGTGATTCCCAAGCCATCCAGGGATTTTGACGGTGAATTTTAGCGAAAAAATAGGCTGCATTCGTACTTTCTTTGGCAAATTCTAATTCGCGACCAAACGCAAACAAAAACCGCAAGTTTGCTTCATTTGCTTTGATGATGCGCTGGATGGCGGGGTTCATCAAGACAACATGCGCCTGATTTCTGGCCATTTGCAAGGCATAAATGCGTTCAATAAGCGCTTTCTCGTTTGCGCTGTTAAAATGTGTTGGGAGTTGCAGCTGTGTGCGCGCACCACCTATCCAGGCAGCATATGATTGCAGTGCCGACCAAAGTTGCGGATATGCCTTGAGTTGAACCGATTGCATCCAAGCGGCAAGCTGCCCCGCATAGGCGCGGTCCGATGCTTGGCGTTGCAGTTGCAATTTTTGGGCGTAGTTTTCATCGTATTGCCAATATTCATGCGTTTCAATAGCAGGGGCTAAGTGGGTATAATACGGGGTGAGCACCCAATCTTCTACTTTGGCGATTTCTCGTTGAACTATAAACAAAAGTTGGTCTTCATTGATCTGTTGACGCGCTATTTGTTTGAGTGCTGGCAAACAACGGTCAAGGCGCTCGACCAAACGCATCGCTGCAGCACTCGGATGCGCTGCTAGCTGCTCGTTTGTGTAACCTTGTTTTTTATAAAGTTCATATGCCGCATTCGACTTTTCACTTTTACTCCAATAAATGCGCGCTAAATCAGCAATATTGGGCTTTGGTGCCGCTAAATTCTCAAAATATAGCGCCCATAGCGCAATCTCGCTTTGGTTTTGTGTTCCAAAAAACTGCTTGTTGATTTTTTGGATCCGGCGGTAACAATTGTTCTTTGAGGTATAATAGATACTGCGGATGGCCAAGTAGGCATAGCGCGCGCGTAAAAATGGGATTTTACAGTGTTTGGCGCGCTCGAGCGCCGCATAAATGAGTTTATGATTGGGTCTTTTGGTTGTTTGCCCATTATAGATATGCCATGGATCATCGTAGGCAGTAGCGGACAGCGTGGCGGTTTTTTTGGCAAAAATCAAATAGCTCAAAATGGCTTTGGCCTCCGCGTCTTTTGCAGCCCTATTGCGCAAATAGCGCAGCGCTTGGTTTTGTGGCGCGGCGTATAAAATGGCTTCTAAATCAAGTTCATAAATGAGCTCATTAAGTACAGAATCTGAAAAAGATTTCTTGAAATAGCCTTTCCACAATTGGAGATTTTGGTCGTCGGCTGGGCCCAACGTCAGATTCCATCGGGCAGAAGCATCGTACTGAAAGCGCTGCAAAGCGCCCTTTCCGTAGTTTTGCGCCTCAAAAAAAAGCGTGTGCCTGATGTATTCACCGTAGGCGAAGTACTCGGCACAAGCCCGTAAATTTGGCGCATTAAGGACGAGTGCGGTAAAGGCGATCAAGGCCTTTGAGCGTAGCAGCATTTGCATTGGATAAATTTTCGATACTAAAAAAACTGAGTGTTGGTCGGCCGTGGAAAACGACATTTTGATCTATGAGGCGCAGGGCTTGTTTGAGTTCAGGCAGGGGCACCGTTTCTATTTTGACGCGCTGTCCTTTTCGGAGGTAAAAATCGTCGTTCCAAGTACTGATGAGGCTGTCTTTTTGAACAGTGTACCACAAGCCCTTGTCGTGGTGGAGTAAGCCTCTGAATTCAGCACCTACATTTCGAAACAAGCGCTGAAATTGACCATTTTCATAGACAAAGGCCAAAGAAAAATGAGGCAGTGCAATATCTATCGGCAGCGGATAAGCAGAAGCACCTTCTAAATAAGCGCGGAGAACCTTCAAAGAAAAGATGGAACGCTCTTGCCCACGAGGATCGGGCGGCTGCAGATTATAGCACATGAGCATGGCGCGGTCTACGGGCAAGTAACCCATTTTTTCAGGAAATTTATAGGGATACAAGCGCAAGGTTGCCGACAAGATAAAATTTGCATATTTACGTCTCGCGCGCAACTCCTTTTTGAAGGCCCTGAGAAAATCAAAATAAGCATTTTGCCCAATAGCAGGCCAGTCGCAATCTATCTGAAATTCGTTGATGCGCGCTGCATTTTTACTGTCGTAGTCAGAAAGCTTGTACTCCAGCAAATACATGATTTTCTTGGCTAAATCAGCAGTATTGAGGTTCTTTTGTAAAAATACTGCCTGGTGTATGTAAACACAGGGCACCAGATAATGTGGCGTTTTGACAATCGTATCTCTGTAATATTCCGTGTAGTCGACAGTTCTGCTGCGATTTGCAATGTCATAGTCGACTATTTCATCGACGGGAACAGGTTGTAAAAGGTTATCCAATCCCACCTCAAAAAACTTTTGGTAATACTTTTGAATGTGCAGTGTATCGGCATACTCTAGCTGATACCATCCCGACCAATCGTAAATGCCACGCGTGTAAGTAAATTGCCGCTTAGGTTTATAAAAAAAATGCAGCCCAAAATAGATGGCTAGAAAAACAAGTAAGCCACTGAGTACGAAGCTTCTTGCCGAGCGGAAATTCATCATGAAAACAGGAGATTTAATGTAAAATAACAGCAATTCAAAATAACAAACAAGAGTTGCCCGAAGATTTATTAAATTTAGTCCCCCAATGATAGTCTGTATAGCTGAAAAGCCAAGTGTTGCCCGCGATTTAGCGGAAATTTTAGGAGCCAAAAACCGTAAGGATGGCTACCTTGAGGGCAATGGCTATGCAGTTACTTGGGTCTATGGGCACTTGTGTTCACTCAAAGATCCCGAAGACTACAACCCCAACTGGAAATACTGGAAACTAGAAGACCTCCCGATCATTCCACCCCAATTTGGCATCAAGCTGCGTGGCGACGATGGCGCGAGAAAACAATTTCACGTTATTGAACGGCTCGTGAGCCAAGCAACCGAGGTCATTAACTGCGGCGATGCCGGGCAAGAAGGAGAGCTCATTCAGCGCTGGGTCTTGCTCAAGGCCAAATGCAAAGTTCCCGTGAAGCGGCTCTGGATCTCATCACTGACCGAAGAAGCGATCAAAGATGGCTTCAAGAAACTGAGACCAGGGAGTGATTTTGACCGCCTCTTTGCCGCAGGCAACGCTCGGGCGGTCGGCGATTGGGTCTTGGGTATCAACGGCACGCGCTTGTTTACCCGCAAATACGGCCGCGACAAACAAACCCTTTCGGTAGGGCGTGTCCAGACACCAACGCTCGCGCTCATTGTTCAGCGTCAAAAAGAAATCGACGCCTTTAAAAGCGATACCTTCTTTGAACTCAAAACCATTTACAGAGAAACCGAGTTCAGTTGTCAGATAGACCGCCTCAAGACCAAAGAAAAAGCCCAAAAAGGTTTAGACTACCTCAGCGAGCAGCCCTTCGAGGTCACGTCCTTTGAACAAAAAGACGCCAAAGAAGGCAATCCCAGACTCTACGACCTCACTTCGCTGCAAGTAGATGGCAACCGCTACTACGCCTACTCTGCCGAAGATACCCTCAACAAAGTGCAGAGTCTTTACGAGAAAAAATTAGTGACCTACCCGCGCGTAGACACCACCTACCTGTCGGAAGACCTCCACCCCAAAATCCCTGGAATTCTCGCCGGCCTCCGCGACTACAAGCGCTTTACAGAAGCCCTCGCTGGCAAACCCATCAAGAAATCAAAGCAGATTTTCGACGACAAAAAAATCACGGATCACCACGCGATTATTCCGACCGGTGTGGCGCCTTCGGGCATCAGCCCCGACGAACAACGCGTCTATGACCTCATCGTGCGGCGCTTCATTGCCGTATTTTATCCAGAATGTAAAGTCTCGAACACCACCGTTTTGGGCAAAGTTGCGGCACTCGAATTCAAAGCCACTGGCAAGCAAGTCCTAGACAAAGGTTGGCGCGTACTCTACGACGACCTCAAAGCGCAGCAAACCAACCCCGAAGACAAAATATTACCGCAGTTCACCAAAGGAGAGAGCGGCCCCCACGCGCCGTTTATCCATGAGGGCAAAACCAGCCCTCCAAAATACTATACAGAAGCCACTTTGCTGCGCGCCATGGAAACCGCCGGCAAACTTGTTGAAAACGAAGAAATGCGCGAGGTTATGAAAGAAAACGGGATTGGCCGCCCGTCTACGCGCGCAAGCATCATCGAAACGCTGTTCAAGCGCCAATACGTTGAGAAGAAAAAAAAGAACCTCATCGCAACGCCTACAGGCATAGCCTTGATCGATAAAATTTCATATGAAATGTTGAAAAGCCCCGAACTAACGGGCCAATGGGAGCACAAACTGCGCATGATCGAGCGCGGCACCTATGAAGCACAAACCTTCAAGGATGAATTATTTGTGATGGTGCGCCAACTCACCGACGAAGTCATTTTTGGCAAAAAATAATCCTGCACTTTTTACATGCGCGCTGGCGCCGCAATACCGAGCAAAGACAAGGCCTTGGCAATGGTCTGACGCACTTGTGCACTGAGTTCTAAACGCAACTGACGCACGTCTTGATCGGGTTCAATGACAATTTTAACTCCCTGATAAAACGCATTATACAATTTGACCAATTCATAAGTGTAATTGGCCAAAAGTGCAGGTGAATAACCTTTAGCTGCCTCTTGAAGTGCGCCTTCAAAATAAGAAAGTTGCTTAATGATTTCTTTTTCTTCAGGGCGTAAAGGCGTACCTAATTCGATAGACTTAGATTGATAAGCCGCTTTTTCTAATAAGGTAGAGATGCGCGCATGGGCGTATTGCAAGAACGGTCCTGTATTGCCAGTGAGGTCTATGGATTCTTCTGGATTGAAAAGCATGCGCTTTTTAGGGTCCACCTTGAGCAAATAATATTTGAGACCACCAATACCAATTTGGGTATAAAGCGCTTGGCGTTCTGCTTCATTTAAGCCCTCTAAATGACCTCTTTCTTGGGTCATGGCATTGGCTTTTTCAATGACTTCGGCCATGAGGTCGTCGGCATCTACAACCGTGCCTTCTCTGGATTTCATTTTACCACTCGGGAGGTCTACCATACCATAGCTCAGGTGAAAGCAGTTATTGGCCCAAGTGTAACCCAATTTTTGCAAAATCAGGAACAAGACCTTGAAGTGGTAATCTTGTTCATTGCCAACCGTATAAACCATACCGTGCAAATCCGGATAATCTTTGAAGCGGTCTATGGCCGTGCCGATATCTTGGGTCATGTATACGGCTGTGCCATCTGAGCGCAGCACGAGTTTTTCATCGAGCCCATCGGCGGTGAGGTCTATCCAAACTGAGCCGTCGGGTTTTTGATAAAAAACACCCGCTTTCAAGCCTTCCATGACTTGGTCTTTGCCTAAGAGGAAGGTGTCAGATTCGTAATAAAGTTTATCAAACGAAACGCCCATTTGTGCATAGGTTTGGTCAAAACCAGCATAAACCCAACCGTTCATGGTGGTCCAGAGTAGATAGACTTGCGGGTCTCGGGCCTCCCACTTGACGAGCATCTGTTTGGCTTCTTGTAAAATGGAAGTCTGGTTTTTGGCGAGTTCTTTGATTTTATCGTCGATGGCCGCTTGGGCTTTTTCGTCTTTGTCTTGCTTTGCGCGCTCAAAGTTCAGCACCGCTTCTTGGATGGCCTCAGGGGTGTCAGAAAAGTTCCCACTTTGCCACTCGGCCATGATTGCTTTGGCCTCGATTTGTAGGGCTTTATCGAACTCAACGTAGTATTTTCCCACGAGCTTATCGCCCTTCAGACCAGTATTTGCAGGGGTTTCACGCTCGCCACGGGCATTGACGGGGGAGAATTTCTCCCACGCGAGCATCGATTTGCAAATATGGATACCGCGG
>RDZL01000206.1:0-7264 GCA_004295165.1 Flavobacteriia bacterium | reverse complement strand
GTTGATCACTTGTGTACGCACCACCTTATGGCCTACAGCGCGCAAGATTTCAGCTACTGCCGCACCGAGGAAAATATTGCGCAAATGCCCTAAATGCAAAGGCTTATTGGTGTTCGGAGAAGCGTATTCAACCATGACGGTTGGCTTTGAGTTGGCTTGTGCAAAACCGTAATGAGGCTGGGCTTGTATTTGGCTAAATTCAGAGAGCCAGTAGGCATCGGTCAGGACGATATTCAAAAACCCGTTGATGACAATACAGTGCGAAACACCCGGTACGATGGCTTCTATCCATGTTTTGAGTTTGTCGCCGGCAGCCTGTGGCGAACAGCGCAAAAGCTTGACAAACGGGAACACCACAAGCGTGAGGTCACCCTCGACATCCTTGCGCGTTTGCTGAAACTGGATGAGTTCTTCGGTGATGGCACAACCAAATAATTCGGGTGCAGCCTTTAATAGCGCTTGGCGTATGTGTTGTTCCATTTTTAGGAGAGGTGCTTTATGATGTTTTCAATGAGGGCCAATGCAGATTCGGCCATTTTGTTTTTTTCGTCGTCAAGACAAGGATTGACCTCCACGACTTCAATGGCAATGGTCTTAGGGTCTTGTGCAAAATAGGTGAGCAAACCTTGGGCTTCAGCAAAAGAGATGCCGTTATGAACAGGCGTGCCAGTGCCATAAGAAGTTTCTGTTGGATCAATGCTATCGATATCGAAAGAAACGTAAATGAGGTCGCAATCTTGAAGTTGAGCTGTGATGGCAGCCAAGCAAGCGTTCAAGCCAATGCTGCGGAGTTCGGCAACCGTATAGTTTTTCAAGCCTAATTCAACCATGATGGCGTCTTCTTGGGGTTCGGTATCGCGAACGCCAATGTAGACTAAATCTTGCGGTAAAAAAGCAGTACTCTTGAGGTTATTCCAATAGGCAATTGTGTCGGAATCGAGTTCGTTCTTGGCCAAATGAAGATGATCCAAACCGAGCGCAGCTGCAATTGGCATCCCGTGAATATTACCCGAAGGTGTGGTGTAGGGAGAATGGATATCGGCATGAGCGTCTATCCAAACGACACCAATTCTTTGATTGGGAAAATTTTTTTTGAGGGCCGAGAGTGTACCTGCGGCAGCACTGTGGTCACCTGAAATAAGCAGCGGAAAGGAATCCGCTTTCAAACAGGAGGTGATGTTTTGTTCGAGGGAAGCAAAAACTTGGCACAGCCCGTCGATATTTTTCGCAAAAGTGAAAGGGCTCTTGCGGTCGAGCAGTTCGTTGTGCTGATCTACCACCTGAATTGGATGTTGAGAAAAGAGCGTACTGCCTTTTGATCTGGCTGCAGCGCGAATGGCCTCTGGGCCAAGTGAAGCCCCGCGTGTGCCGGCACCTAATTCATTAGGATTGAAGATAAAATGAATGTTTTTTGACATAAAAAACCCTTTAGGGGCTAGCACAAAGATAAAGCTATTTTAGCAAAGCGGCATCAGCAACCGCTCGTCATGGGCTCATAAAAAACAGGCTCAACAATACGCTGTTCTTTGGCTTCGCCCGACAAATACAAAATACATCCGTCAAAATTGCTGCTGATGATCAGATCGGGAATGGCATCGGCATCGATCAGCCCCACAAAAAGACATTCAAGTCTGTTTGGGCCGTATTCATAGGATGGGTCAACGCTGCGCAGCAATTGTACTTTTTGTTCTTGTTTGGGGTCGTCGGTTTCAAGATAAAGCGCATATTGACCAAAACGTTGGTCATCTAATCCCTCTTGTTTAGGTAGCTTTTGGCCCTTCGCAATAATCCAATAATGAAGCCCATTGACTTCATATTTGAGTGTGTCGCCTGGGAGCAATACCGATTTTTCATCGTGAAAAGTTGGGCTAGTGCGGTCGGCATACAATACTTTGAGTTGTTTGGGCTGAAGACGCCCCTTTCTCAACACATAGCGACAGTTCTTTGCACTGTGCATAATTTTCCCGCTCCAATTGGCCGTATCAGCTTCCGCATCATCGATGATGCCATCAAATACGGTCTCAATCTGAGGCTTCACTGGAAGCAAAAACCAATTTTGTTTGGTTTTAAAAATACCGAGCCAAGAATCGTTCAAGAAGTCCTGCTCGAGCTCATCCTCGTCTCGAAAATAGGCTTCGCTTTTATAGATGCCGGTCTGGAGGAATTCCGTCCTCGGATAGTTGGATCTATACAATTTGTTGATATCGACCTTCAAGTCATCTCGTTCAGCTTGCTTGATTTCTTTTGGAATTTTGCTTGATTGAGTTGCATTACTTGTACAGCTCAATAAAACAAGGAAACTCGAAATAAACAGAAAGCTTTTCATCGTTTAAAAATAAGTATTCTTAGCTTTGTTTATGCTGAAGTTCGTCTATCTTTCCTTGTTTGCTATCCTCGCCCAACGCGCTGTTGCACAAAAACCTTTTACCGGGAGCCTCGAATACAATTTGGTGTCTATTGACCACATGAAAAAAGACACTATAGAAGGAAAGCTATTTATCTATGCCCTTGATTCTTTGGTTCGGTACAACTACATCATGTCCGACGGAAAGAAACAAGAAAGCATACATCATCTAGGTCGACAAAAATTAATTTCATTGATTGAAATCGACGGACTCTTTTTTGCTGTTCAGATCAATGACACAGCCAAAGCAGAAGAGACTTACCAACTGCATAAAAACAAACAATGGCAACAGATTGCCGGTCTCAAATGCCGCGAAGCTAATTTAGCATATCCGGATAGAAATGTGTTGCTTTACTATTCAAAATCCATACCTGCCCACTATTTTGTTGGACTCGAAGGAGCGCCGGGCTTGCCTGTTAAAGGGCAAATACCTACCGATTTTGGCTACATGGCTTTTGAGCTTCAGAAAGTAGACCAACGGCAGCCACCGTTTTCTTTATTTGTGCCGGATAAAAAATACAAAGTATTGCCTTTAGCGGCCTTTTTAGAGTGGTCGCAAACCAATCAATACAGCCCTAGCCAAGATTAACTAACAGCTTGCTGTTTATAGGTTTGCTCTTATTTTATTTTTCATGTACCCCTTTGCTGTATTTTCGTTTGATTAGACGCTAAAGCCTCATGGAAGAAAACGAATACATCCCTAAATCAGCCGCACAACCTGCTCCAAAAACCGAAGCACCTAGCGCTTCGCGACCAAAAAAACGCGAAGAAGAACCACAGCGTCCGAAGGAAACGACTCAGGCTGCGCGCAAAAACCTGCCTAAAATTGGCTTGCTAGAACGCCTCAACCTACCAAAAATCAAGCTATTTACAGGAGCCGTTCTGAGTTTGCTCAGCATCTATTTATTTTTGGCTTGTGTCTCTTATCTTTTCACTTGGGCCAAAGACCAAGACCAACTCCTGAACCGCAGTTTTGTTGCTTACATCTTCAATTCTGATTTACCAGCCGTAGAAAACTGGTTGGGTAAATTTGGTGCCTGGACCTCTCACCTGCTCATTCATCGTGGCTTTGGTCTACCTTCTTTTGGTCTCGTGTTTCTTTTATTTATTGGCGGATTCAAAATTTTATTTGGCACGGCCTTGGTGCCTTTGGTGCGCACCACGAGTATTGTGATCAGCTATGTACTTTGGGGCTCCATATTCTTGGGCTTTTTTAGTCCGCAAATCAGTTATGCAGGGGGCGCATTTGGCTTTTTCACCAACGAATGGCTGCAGCTCACATTTGGTGGGTTCGGCACGCTTTTCATGCACGTCATTGCCTTTTTTGTCCTGACCTCCTTGCAGTTTAGCCCCAACTACCGCGCCTTGCTACAGCGCTTATTTGGCTCAGCAGAAAGTGCTGAAACCGAAGCTGACGAACAGTTTGCCGATGCCGCAGCGCCTTTTGATGACATTTATGTGGTGAACACCATCAAAGAAGACCAAATCAAAGCAGACGAAATCTCGCAACCGGTAGTTTTTGACGACGGCGACGACGAGGACGATGATGTTTTTGACGAAGAAAGCGAACTTATTGTTCAAGTTAAAAAAGACATCCCTGTTGCGCCAATAGAGGAAAATATGCTCAGTTCAGATTTTGAAATCGAAGTGGGCGAAGACCCGGTTGTGGTGCCACCAGTAACGCTTCCGATTGCAGACGAAGATATCTTGGCCAGCCAATTGGTCAGTGAGCACGGCGAATACGACCCCACCAAAGACCTAGAGGGCTATCTCTTGCCGCCGCTAGAACTCATGAAGGAATACGTCTCGACTGGCGTAGCAGTGAGCAAAGAAGAGCTCGAGAACAACAAAGACCGCATTGTGGAGACGCTTTCACATTACAAAATAGACATCGCAAAAATTAAGGCTACCGTAGGGCCCACTGTTACACTTTACGAGATTGTACCCGCACCCGGCGTTCGCATCTCCAAAATCAAAAACCTCGAAGACGACATCGCACTCAGCCTTTCGGCACTCGGCATCCGCATCATTGCGCCCATACCAGGAAAAGGCACCATCGGTATTGAAGTACCGAATTCTAATCCAGAAATGGTCTCGATGCGCTCGCTCATTGCCTCAGATAAATTCCAACATTTCGACGGCGAACTACCCATTGTGATGGGCAAAACCATTACCAATGAAACATATGTTTTTGACCTCACCAAAATGCCCCACTTATTGGTAGCTGGTGCCACTGGGCAAGGGAAGTCTGTTGGCTTAAACGCTATTCTGATTTCCATCCTATACAAAAAACACCCTGCACAGGTCAAGTTTGTTTTGGTCGATCCGAAGAAAGTAGAACTGACCTTATTCAATAAAATTGAACGTCACTTCTTAGCCAAACTTCCGGGAGAAGAAGATGCGATCATTACCGACACGTCGAAAGTTGTCAATACCCTCAACTCGCTTTGTATCGAGATGGACGAACGCTATGAGTTGCTCAAAGATGCTAGCGTGCGGACCATCAAAGAATACAATGCCAAGTTTATTGCGCGCAGGCTCAATCCAGAAAAAGGACACCGCTACCTGCCGTATATTGTGGTACTCATCGACGAATTTGCCGACCTCATCATGACCGCCGGCAAAGAGGTTGAGCACCCAATTGCCCGTATTGCACAGCTGGCTCGCGCCATTGGTATTCACCTCATTGTAGCTACGCAGCGCCCGTCAGTGAACGTCATTACCGGGATGATCAAAGCGAATTTCCCGGCGCGTATTGCCTTTAGAGTATTATCAAAAATCGATTCGCGCACCATTTTAGACGCGTCCGGTGCCGATCAGCTTATTGGCCGCGGAGACATGCTCATTTCTACAGGCTCTGAAATGAAGCGCTTACAGTGTGGATTTGTCGATACGCCAGAAGTGGAAGACATCTGTAGCTTCATTGGCGCCCAGCGCGCCTATCCTGAAGCACTGATCTTGCCAGAATACGTGCCAGAAGGCTCAGAAGCCAGCGGCGACATCGATATGAATGAGATCGACAACATGTTTGTAGACTCAGCTCGTATTGTGGTCATCAATCAGCAAGGTTCGGCGAGTTTGCTGCAACGCAAGCTCAAGCTGGGCTACAACCGTGCTGGCCGCATTGTGGATCAGTTAGAAGGCATGAATATCATCGGGCCCTTCCAAGGCAGCAAAGCCCGAGAGGTCTTGTTTTCTGACATCGAAAGCCTAGATGAATACTTGCGCGTAAAAGGACTGCTCTAAAAAGAAAAAGACTGCTTAAAACTTATTTCACCCGATTGAGGCCCAAAGCCTTGAGCATCCATTTGGGCAAATGCTTTGGCGCACGGCCTTGCTTGAGGTTCAGGTAAAGACCGAGTTTCTTGAAAATAGGTACTTTGTGCGTTTCTACAAATTCAATCCAGTAGCCATCCGGATCCTCGATATACGCAAAACGACCTGCGGCCTCGCCCATATCAAAAGAGTTGTCTGAATCTACCGTAAACGGCGTTCCAAATTCGACACAACGGTCTTTGAGCGCGTTCATTCCTTGCACATCAAAGCAAAGGTGAATAAAGCCCCAATCACCCCAGAAACGATTTTCAAAGATGGCTCTTGCGCCTGTTTTTGAACTCAACTCAACCAACTCAATTTCCGTAATTCCCAATAATTGAGCAAAGTAGCCACCGCGCACTTTTGGATGGGTCAACAAACTTCTTCGGAACGCTTCCTTCCCTCTTGGTAAAAAATCAAAATCGGCAAAAACTTGTGCTTCATCATAAACTTTTTGCTCATAACCGAGCAAATCTTGGTAAAAACGCTGGCTTTTATCCATATCGGAAACGCCAATTACAGCCCCTGCAACACCACCACATTTAGACGGGTGCTTGGAGGCGCTAAACCATGAACGACCCTCTACTATCTGAAAATAATTGCCATTCGGATCTTGGACATAACAAGTCCAGCGGCCTGCAGGATCTTGGTGGGCAGCACTTACATTTGCGCCCATTTGCACCAAATGCTGTTGGGTATGGCGCACATCTTCGGACTTGATTTTGCAAATAAAGACACCGTAGTCGCCGAGTTGTGGCTCAAAAGTAGCCTTTTCAGTAGGTCGGGAGGTGAACTGCCAAATCTCAAAGCCGCCACCACCAGCCATATTCAAGGCCAATGTGGCTGTGCGATGATGCACTACCCCACCAGTATAACGGGTCATGAGCGGAGCGGGCGCCGCTTCTTCAAAAATGCGGACGTCGAGTCCGAATGCTTGGCGGTACCAAGACCAAATTCCTTGTACATCTGGCACACCTATGCCCATTTGCTGAATACCGTTGAGGATAAAATTGTTTGTCATGTTGTTAGCGAATTGCGCGTTCATTAAATAAAAGGTAGCCAAAACTCAATTGAAATTGAAAAGGCTGTGCGTATTTAGGTAAGTAATTGAGTGTTGCCCGAACCGGACCAACTGGAGAATGGTAAATGACATGGCCAGCCGCCAAAATACTCCTGCCGTCTAGCGGCTTTGCATAGGTAAAGCTGCCGTCTGGATTGAGTACCAACTGAATGATGGGTAAAAAAGCATAAGTATCTAGCCTGAAGTCGATATTTTTAAGCGGACTCAAAATCAGTTGAGTGCCAAAACACGCGTACTGGGTAGAACGATAGGCGGCGATGAAATAGGTGTCGAGATCTGGCAGTACGTTCAAGCCAGGAAGGGCAAGCATACTCGCTGTATAATTGGCAAAAAGCGATTGGCTATTGAGCACCGATTTGACATGTAAACCAAAATTCACCATTTGCTTCTTTTGAAAAGGAAAACTCAATAATTCTAATTGAATGCTTAGCCATTGGTGCTTTTTGCTGCTGGTGTCGTTGGTG
>RDZL01000205.1 GCA_004295165.1 Flavobacteriia bacterium | reverse complement strand
TGAGGGCATAGCGGTCTGCAAAAAAGCGCAACGTTGAGTAGTCTTCCCATTTGCTCGGAAAGCCCAATTTACGGCCAATCGCATTGAGTTTAACGATGGCTTCTTTTTTGGTTGCATCGGTCATCCAGTCGAGTTGCTCGATGCGTTCTTTATATACATATAAAAGGTTGTCTACCATTTCATTGACGCGTTCTTGCGCCGCTTTAGAAAAATGCTTGTCCACAAATGCTTTGCCCAAAAGCTCGCCCACTTCTAAATTGGTCATTTCTTCAATGGCTTGCTCATATATGGGTTGCTGTTCGCGTTTGCCAGACAATACACCTTCATAGAAATTGAAGTTAAGTTGTACAAAAGCTTCGTTGAGATGGCCCGCATAATGATTGATGACACACCATTGCAAATAACTTTTGAGCGCTTCAACGGAGACCTCTTCCCAAATTTGAGAAAGTTGAATGTTAAAGGCCGGGTTACTTACTACAATGGTGTCGGGTGCTTGGCAGCCCAATTCTGCTAAGTAAAGCTTGAAATTGAAATGAGGTCCAAAACTGCGTTGTACCTCAGGAAAAGATTTTTTGTTGTAGGTTTTTTCTGGTTCGCGCATTTCAGACGGACGCAGCATGCTTTGAGCAAGCTTCATTTCAAAATCAAATACACTTTGTGCTGCTTGTGCTGCATTTGGAATTTCTGCGAGCGCAAGTGAGGCTTCAATGTGCTTGACATACGCGCTGCGAATAGTAGCGTATTTTTCTTCGTAGTAATAATCTCTGTTCGGCAAACCAATGCCTCCTTGACCAAGATAGGCGACGTTCGTTGTGACATTTTTGAGGTCTTGACCTACGCCAAAGCCAAAAAATGCGCCAATACCATCTTTGTGTAAGCTCGATACAAGAGCTTGAAGGCCATCGATATTTTCCAGTGCTTCAATTTTTTGAAGATCTTCCAAAATAGGGAGTAAGCCCAACTCATTTCTGCGAGTCATGTCTGTGTAAGACTTAAAGTAAGCCCCAAGTAATTGATTTTGAGATCCTAATTCACCAGGGTTGTCAGCAGCTTCTTTTAAAAGTGCTACCAATTTTAGGTTGTTAGCTTGCTCCAACTCATTGAAACTGCCCCAACGCGATTCGCTTGCTGGTATTTGGGTATTGGCAATCCAGGTGCCGTTGGCAAACAAAAAGAAATCGTCTGCTGGGCTAATGGTGGTGTCGAGTGCCTTGAGGTCAATGGTTTGTAATTGAGCGGTATCGGATTTTTTCACTTTTGAGCTCGAACAGCCGATTAAAAATGAACCCGAAAGAAAGGTAAGGAGTAAGGTCTTTTTCATATTGTTATTCATTGGGTATTGTGCTACTGCATTCTTTCCATATGGATATGAGGAATGCCGTCTTCAAGGTAAATTGCGCCTTGCGGTGCAAAGTTGTGCTTTTTATAAAAATTTTGCAAATGTGCTTGTGCAGAAAGCACTATTTTTTGTTCGCCAAAGCGCGCTTCAATTACTTCAATGCAATATTGCATAAGTGCATGGCCAAGGGCTTGTTTTCGGTGTGTTGCCGCTACAATGACTCTGCCGATAGAAATGTTGGGGTATTTTTCATTTGCAGCTACAATGCGCGCGCAAGCGACGAGCAAATGAGCATCATAGACGAGCACGTGCAAGGAATCTTGATCGAGGTTGTCGAGGTCTTGGTACACACAATTTTGCTCCACCACAAAAACTTCGCTGCGCAATTGTAAATAAGCATACAATTGTTCGGGTGTAAATGCTTGAAAAGAAAGTGCGGTGTACTGAAAAGCCATGGTTCAAAGATAGGACTTTAATTTACCTTGTAAAGGAGTTTGGAGTCCGAGAGTTGCCCTGGCGAAACCATTGGTTCGTCGTAGGGAATTTGAGATCCATAACGCTGCTGCATGATTTTGCGGACTTGTGGACTCTCCAAATTGAAATCTCTTAGCGCCTTTGGGCTGCACAATTCAATTCCGATGGCTTTATAGGTTTTGTAGGCCAATTCTGAACAATACATTTCTTTGTCAGACCAATTGAAGCCGAGGTCGTAATGCTTATCGAGTTGGTTTTTGAGATAGGATTTCATTGTGCTCAATTCCGTGGCGTTGAGCGACCTGTTTTTGAGGCGATACACTGCATAATTTTGATCTTCCCCACTATTGATCCAGTCTTCAAGTGTGCGCACCCCCACAGGTTCAATGGCTTCAAATACATAAGGCTCGCCATTGAGATAGAAAATGATGCCGCAATGCGAATAATATGAACTCGTGGCGAGTTGAACGGCCGTGCTTTGTACTGAAACGCTGTGCTGAAAAATCAAATCGCCATCTTGAAAAGATTGTGAAAAACCGAAAGGGGAGCTGATAATGGAGAAAAAGAGCAGGAGAATACGCATTGGAAAGGATTAATAAGAACCGTGGTATCTTCTCAAAAACCATTCCGCTATCAGCAGAGTGCTGAGTAATAAAAAGAGCAGAATGTAGTCTAATAAAGGGTCAAACTGGTGGGTTTCTGTTCGGAGTGCCACGAGGTCTTCGCTTTTTTCGAGTTGTGCAATGAGTTTTTTGTAGGCCTTGATGTCAAAAACTTTGGCATCGGTTTGGGCAGCTAATTGATAAAGTGTTGTGTGTCTTGCAGCAGATTCAAGTTGTTCGAGGTCGATGTCTTCTACGATAAAGGCGCCACTTTTTAGGTATTTCTTTTGATTGTGAGTGGTGGTCGCTTTCCAATAGTAGCGTCCTGGCTTGAGTCTGCCGAGTTGTTGTTGGTAAAAAGACCCTTTTGTACTGAAGCTGCCTTTGCGTATTTTCTTGTGCTCGTAGTCGAGTTCCCAATTGATTTTTGGGCTCGTGATGGCTTGCATGGCCTCGTTGTAAAAACTGGCATTGAGCACGCAGTTGTCTGAGGTGCTGAGTTTCTTTGGTGCTTGTACGCGCAAGCCATTGCCTTCTTTTTTGACTAATAAATAGGCACATATTTCTCCAACAAATGCATCGAAGGCTTCGTGGTTTTGCTTTTTCAGGAAATTGATCATGCGCCAACGCCAAATGCCTTCGCCAAGCAATGTAGCGTGCCGCTGTTGGTCTTTTTCATTGAAACTAAGTAGTGGGCTGTTCTTTTGTAGATTGCCAATGCGCTGGGTGAACAGAATTTGGGTGCCAGGGTTGGCTTTTGCTTCGCCAAAGCGCTTGGTAAGTGGAGGTAGGAAGGGCGTAAGGCTCAGCCACTCCGGATGAGGTGCGTAGAGCGCAAAACTGGTGTTGGCTTGCGCTTGGATTTCTTCTAGTTGTTGGCGGAGTTCGAGTTGTAATCCGAGTTGTAATTTGGCGGCAATTTGCTGATCGGTTTGAGTGCCGAGGATATACCAAACCGGAATTTTGTTGCTGAGCGCGGTTTCAAATAGGTTTTTTGCAAAGTTTTTACCGGGATCGTGCCAAATAATGAGGTCTATGCCTTTTGTGGCGATGTCTTTGAGTTGCGCTGCATGAGCAACCATGACTTCGTAATTTTCATTGCCCGTAAGCGCTTGTTGTAAAGCAGCGATATCCGGGTGAGGTGCATGGCTGTATAAAAGGATCTTGCTGCGGCTGTCTATGACTTCAATATAAACCGTTCGACTGTTGTTCTGATAAGAAAATTCACCTTTTCTTTTCTCGATCACCACTTTGTATTCGTGGATACCTGGTTTTTTGGCCTTGAGTTCAAAGGAAAGGGTGGCTTGGGCACTGCGCTGTCGATCGAATTGCGTGTTTTGAGAAGCTACCTTTTTGCCGTCTTCATAGAGGCTAACGCTTATGTTTTGACCCGGGAAACGCTGTGCCTCGAGGTCTGCCTCTATTGTAAAGTTATTGTTTAGAAAAGCGAGGTCGTTGTATGCGATGTTGGTCAGGATCAGATCTTTTTTGAGGGCGGTGTCTCCAACTGCCAAGCTATAAACCGCTGTGAGGGGTAGGTTTTCTGCGTTGTACATTGGGTGCCCCCCAGCATTGTAATTGCCATCAGAGATGAGCACTACAGCACCTAAATTTCTGTTCAAAAATTGGTTTGCAGCTTGCTCAAAAGGCAGCTCCATATTGGTTTGGTCTGCCGTAAAGCCCTTGTTTGAAACTTGTAGGTTTTTTCCAAAATTCCAAGTTTGGAGTTCAAAACGAGCACCTAATTTTTCAGTTATCAATTTTTGATACGCTGCTATTTGATTTTCTAAAGCTGCACTCTCTTTGTAGTTGTTCATCGAGGAGGAACGATCTACAAGGGTTAGTATAACTGGTTTTTCGGTTTCAAAATGCGTCTGCTCGAGCAAAAGACCTAAAAGCAGTATACCTATGAAAGATAAACTTGACGTTCTGAGTGCTAGGAGTGTGTATTTAAGGTATTTAGACTTTGATTTGATCCAGGTTTCGTTGCGGTAAAAAAGGTGGCTCAAGACAGCCGAAAGCGCAACAATCGGCAGGATCCACCACAAAGAATAAGAAGATAGCAAATGCATAAGCCAAAAATACATACATTTTTACTTAAATTCGTGGCTCAAAAACAATCAACATGTCAAAAACCGTTTATATCCTCTCCGCTGTTCGTACGCCAATGGGCTCTTTTATGGGCGCATTTTCAGGTGTATCAGCTACACAGCTTGGCGCAACTGCCATTCAAGGTGCACTTCAAAAAGCACAACTCGATCCTGCTTTAATTGATGAAGTATTTATGGGCAACGTCCTTCAAGCGGGTGTTGGTCAGGCGCCAGCACGTCAGGCTGCTTTAGGAGCTGGTTTAGGTAAAAATGTGCCTTGCACAACCGTCAATAAAGTTTGCGCCTCGGGCATGAAATCAATTATGTTGGGCGCTCAAAGTATATTAGCTGGCGACAACCACATTGTGATGGTAGGGGGTATGGAAAATATGTCTCAAACACCACATTACTTAGATGGTCGCAACGGCACCAAATTTGGCAACATCAGCATGCTAGACGGCATCACCAAAGATGGCTTGCTTGACGTCTACAACAAAGTGCCGATGGGCAACTGTGCAGAGTTGTGTGCGACTAAATATGAAATCACACGCGAAGATCAAGACGCATTCGCCATCAATTCTTACAAGCGTGCAGCCGCAGCTTGGGAGGCAGGTCGTTTTGCAGATGAAGTTGTTGGCGTGTCTGTGCCACAGCGCAAAGGTGATCCTGTAATGGTGAGCGAGGACGAAGAATACAAAAATGTATTTTTAGATAAAATTCCTGCTTTGCGTCCTGCTTTCGAGAAAGAAGGTACAATCACAGCAGCAAACGCTTCTACACTCAATGATGGCGCCTCAGCCCTTATTCTGGTATCAGAAGAGGCGGTTGCCAAATACAAGCTCAATCCGATTGCCAAAATTGTATCGTATGCAGATGCTGCACAAGAGCCAGAATGGTTTACTACAGCACCTTCATTAGCGATTCCAAAAGCGCTAGACAAAGCAGGGCTTTCGATTTCAGATATCGATTACTGGGAGCTCAATCAAGCATTTGCAGTTGTCGGATTGGCCAACATGAAAATCCTTGGTCTCGACCCAGCAAAAGTAGATGTCAATGGCGGTGCAGTAGCATTAGGGCATCCACTTGGCAACTCCGGTTCGCGCATTATTGTAACGCTCTTGAATGTCCTCAAACAAAATGGCGGCAAGCGCGGTGCAGCAGGTATTTGCAACGGTGGTGGCGGTGCTTCGGCAATGGTCGTCGAACTTTTGTGATTCCTTTTTAATGTTTTTTGTAAAGCACGGTTTTTTCAAGCCGTGCTTTTTTTATATTTAACAATGCGATTCTTATCCTTTCTCTGCACCTATTTGCTCTTTGCGCTGTTGTGCGCACAAAACAGTCCTTCACAAAACGTCAGGCCATTAATTGGAACTGCTGAGGCAGGGCATACCTTTCCAGGTGCCACGCTGCCATTTGGCGCCGTTCAATTGAGCCCTGATACCGATACCATTCCATTTGCAATTGAGGGGAAGTATCAGCCAGCAGTTTACCGGTATTGCGCAGGTTATCAATATGCGGATAGCAGCATTGTTGGTTTTTCGCATACGCATTTCAGCGGTACTGGCCACTCCGATCTCGGCGATATCTTACTGATGCCCAACAGAGGAGCGGTACAATGGAACCCAGGAACAGCTGCCGAACCCCAAAAAGGTTATCGTTCTGGTTTTACTCACGATGAAATTGCCCAGCCTGGCTATTACGCTGTGCACCTCAATGAAGTGAATATCGATGTAGAATTGACCAGCACCAAGCGAGTAGGGATCCATAAATATCAGCTTCATGATGGCGCGCCAACGCATTTTATCCTCGACCTGACTCACGGTATCTACAACTACGATGGCAAAAACGTTTGGTGTTTTTTGCGCGTCGAAAACGATACCCTACTGACAGGATACAAGCAAACCAATGGATGGGGTAGAACACGTACCATTTATTTTGCTATCGCCTTATCTGTCCCGATGTCAAGTTACCAAATGAAAGATCTGAAACCAAGCATGTACAAAGGTTTTTGGCGCAAATTTGACACCGAACATAATTTTGCAGAAGGAGCGGGGCAGGGCCTCAAAGCGGCTTTGTTTTTTGGCGCCGCAAAGGAAGTTGAATTCAGGGTGGCCTTGTCGGGAGTCTCCATCGAAGGTGCGTTGGCCAATCTGGCTGCCGAAGCACCAAGCCCTGGGTTTGAAAAATATGCAAATGCCGCCCAAAAAGAATGGAGCGACGCGTTTGCATTGGTGAAAGATGTCACTTTTCTTCATCAAGATGACGCGCTCACTTTTTATACCGCTTGGTACCATAGCCTAATTGGTTCGAGTGTATTTATGGATGTAGACTCTAGCTACCGTGGCCTCGATCAGCGCATTCACAAAGCGGAAGGATTCACCAATTACACGACCTTTTCTTTGTGGGATACCTATCGTGCCGAACAACCTTTTTTGAATCTTTTTTATCCTAAAGTCAATGCAGATATGCTGGAGTCTATGCAGCAGCATTATGTGCAAAGTGTGCACCATATGTTGCCCGTGTGGTCGCACTATGCCAATGAAAATTGGTGCATGATTGGTTACCATGCCGTTTCGGTGCTGGCCGACGCCGTAGTGAAGCAAAATCCTTATTTACACAATCCAGAACGCTATTTGTGGTCAGCGGTAGCTACCTCCAACCAACGGTTTTACGAGGGCCTAGGAGACTACCTAGATCTGGGTTATGTTCCCGAAGACAAAAGCGGTAGTTCGGTATCCAAAACGTTGGAATACGCTTACGACGACTGGTGTATCGCACAAATGGCCAACGCATTCAAAAACGATAGCATTGCGCAGCTTTACAACAAGCGTTCTCAAAATTTCCTCAATGTTTATGACGCGCAGACGAACTTCATGCGGCCACGCCTTTCAAATGGCAATTTCAAAACGCCATTTGATCCTTTAGATACCCATGGGCAGGGCTTTATTGAAGGCAATGCCTGGAACTATAGTTTTTATGTGCCGCAAGCACCCCAACAATTGATCAAATTAATGGGCTCCGAGCAGCGCTTTATTCCGCACCTCGATTCGCTCTTTGAAATGGAGCTCCCGGATCGCTACTTTGAAAACACGGAAGATATCATGCGTTCAGGTATTATTGGCAATTATGTCCATGGCAACGAACCCTCGCATCATATCCCATATTTTTACAACTTCACGTCCCAGCCCTGGAAAACGCAAGCCGCCACCCGCATGATCCTCGATAAGCAATATAGCCTGAAGTCTGAAGGAATGGG
>RDZL01000204.1 GCA_004295165.1 Flavobacteriia bacterium | reverse complement strand
GTAGTTTTTGAGTGGCGCTGGAGCCGCTGCAAAGTCCTCTAGTTCGGTAAGGTCGCAATGCCAACCTTCGAGTTGTTCATAGATGGGTTCGATGTCGAGGTCTGTGACGTCATAAGGGAAATCAGTTACCTTTTCTCCGTTAATGAGGTAGTGCGTACATACATTGATGTGTTCAAAGATGCCAAGTACATCGCTTTTCATCATGGAAAGTTCGGTTACGCCGTTTACCATAATGGCGTAGCGCAATTGCACGAGGTCTAGCCAACCGCAGCGACGCGGTCTGCCTGTAGTGGCGCCAAATTCATTGCCTTCTTTGCGGATGAGTTCGCCGACAGAATCGTTGAGCTCAGTAGGGAAGGGGCCGCTGCCCACGCGGGTACAATAAGCCTTGAAAATACCGATTACTGAACCAATTTTTGTAGGAGCGATACCTAAGCCGGTGCAAGTTCCTGCGGTGACGGTATTTGAAGAAGTGACAAACGGGTAAGTACCAAAGTCGATATCGAGCATCGTGCCTTGTGCGCCTTCGGCCAATACTTTTTTGCCATTTTGCAGTGCTTGATTGAGGTAGTGCTCGGAGTCTACGGCTTGCAATGTTTTGAGTACTTCTATGGCAGCAAACCAAGGTTGTTCGAGAGCTGCTAAGTCGTAGGTGAAGTCTTTGTGGTGGACAAGAATACCTTCGTGTTTTTCAACTAAGGCCTTGTACTTTTCCATGAAGTTTGGCGAGAAGATATCTCCGACGCGCAAACCGTTTCGGCCTGTTTTGTCCATGTAGGTTGGTCCGATACCTTTAAGTGTTGAGCCGATTTTATCTTTGCCTTTTGCTTGCTCAGAGGCAGCATCTAGCAATTTGTGTGTCGGTAAAATGAGGTGCGCTTTTTTGGAAAGCAATAGTCGTGAACTGAAGTCAATACCAAAAGGCTTGAGTTTGTCTAGTTCGGCGCTAAAAACAACTGGATCGATGACCACGCCGTTGCCAACTAAGTTGATCACGTTTGGATGAAAAATACCAGATGGAATGGTGTGCAATACGTGTTTGATGCCTTCAAACTCAAGGGTGTGTCCGGCATTCGGACCACCTTGAAATCTGGCGATGATGTCGTAAGAAGGAGTGAGTACATCGACAATTTTTCCTTTGCCTTCATCTCCCCATTGTAATCCTAATAGTACGTCTACCTTCATGATACTTGTTCAAAAAACTTTTTAATTTGTTCGAAATCTTGAAAAATCCCAAATATGTGTTCCATACGGGTCAATTCAAATATTTTATTGAGTTGTGTGTTTGGTTGATATAGCACGGTATCCCCAAGGTTGAGTCTAGAGCGTGTAAGCGTCTTGACCAAAAAGGCAATACCCGTGGAATTGATGTATTCGAGTTCAGACAAATCGATCACTAAATTCCAGTTGTCAATTTGGTCGAGGTGTTCGATGGCGTTTTCGCGGTCACTTTCCGTAAAAAAGCGGCCTTGCAACTTGAGGATACTCAAGGGTCCGTTTTGTAAAACCTGTACTTCCATTAGTTGAGCGTGTTTTTTTTAATACCGTAAAAATAAAGCGAATGGTGTTGAACATCCACACCGAATAGTTCTTCAATGGTTGCTTTGATCTGTTGAATTCTGGGGTCGCAAAATTCAATGACCTCACCTGTGTCGGTGATAATGAGGTGGTCGTGCTGTTTGGAGGCGTGTGAGCGCTCGAATTGCGCCAAGTTTTTGCCAAACTGGTGCTTTCTGACGAGGTTGCAGGCCAAGAGGAGTTCGATGGTATTGTAAAGAGTGGCGCGCGAGACGCGGTAATTGTGGTTCTTCATTTTGATGTAAAGCGACTCTACATCAAAGTGACCGTCGTATGCGTAGATTTCTGCGAGTATGGCAAAGCGCTCCGGAGTTTTGCGGTGGCCATTTTGCTCGAGGTAGGCGGCAAAAATATCTTTTACGGTAGTTGAAATTTGATTTGTTCCCATCTTTCAGGCGCTAAAGTTAAGTATAAATTTGAGAAAGACGGCAATAAAAAAGGGGGCCGAAGCCCCCTTTCATTGGATTTAGATGGGCTTATTCGCCACGCTCCATTTTTTCTTTCAATTCAGCAAGTGCATCGAGGTCTCCAAGTGTAGATTTTTCTGCACTTTGGTTGATCGCTTTTACTGCTTGGTCGGTAGAATTACCACTTGGTTTCTTGCCGCCTTTGCTTGGAGTAGATGGTTTGTCTTCACCTTCTTCGAATAGACGAGTGTGAGATAAAACGATTTTCTTAGCGTCTTTGTTGAATTCAATGACTTTGAAGTCAAGTGTTTCTTCAACTTTCGCGTTCGAACCATCTTCTTTGCGAAGGTGCTTAGATGGGCAAATACCCTCAACACCGTACGGTAAAGCAACGATACCTGATTTATCTTTCATGTCGATGATCGTGCCGCTGTGTACGCTTCCTTCAGAGAATGTGTTTTCAAATACATCCCAAGGATTTTCTTCGAGTTGTTTGTGACCCAAAGAAATGCGACGGTTGTCGCGGTCGATTTCTAAAACAAGTACTTCCATTGCGTCGCCTACTTTGCAGAACTCAGATGGGTGCTTGATTTTTTTCTGCCAAGAAAGGTCAGAAATGTGGATGAGTCCGTCAACACCTTCTTCGAGTTCAACGAATACACCAAAGTTGGTGAAGTTGCGAACTTTAGCTGTGTGGCGTGTACCAACTGCATATTTGATTTCGATGTCGTTCCATGGATCTGGCATGAGTTGTTTGATACCCAAAGACATTTTGCGTTCTTCGCGGTCAAGGGTAAGAACAACTGCTTCTACGCTGTCGCCGATTTTGAGGAAGTCTTGCGCAGAGCGAAGGTGCTGTGACCAGCTCATTTCTGAAACGTGGATAAGGCCTTCTACACCAGCAGCGATTTCGATGAACGCGCCGTAGTCTGCCATCACAACAACTTTACCAGTGACTTTGTCGCCAACGTTGAGGTTGGTGTCTAGTGAATCCCATGGATGTGGTTGCAATTGTTTCAAGCCAAGTGCAATGCGTTTTTTGTCGTCGTCGAAATCGAGGATAACCACATTGATTTTTTGATCCAACTCAAGCATTTCTTCTGGATGCGTAACGCGACCCCAAGAAAGGTCGGTGATATGGATGAGACCATCAACGCCACCGAGGTCGATGAAGACACCGTATGAAGTGATGTTTTTAACCACACCTTCCAAGACTTGTCCTTTTTCGAGACCAGAAATGATTTGTTTCTTTTGTTCTTCGAGTTCTGCCTCGATAAGTGCTTTGTGAGATACCACAACGTTGCGGAATTCTTCGTTGATCTTCACAACTTTGAATTCCATGTTTTTACCAACATAGATATCGTAGTCGCGAATTGGCTTCACGTCAATTTGAGATCCTGGTAAGAAGGCTTCGATTCCGAATACGTCTACGATCAAACCACCTTTAGTTCTGCATTTCACATAACCGGTGATGATTTCACCTGTGCGCAATACGTCGTTGACACGGATCCAAGCGCTGTGCATGCGAGCGGTGCGGTGAGAAACGATCAATTGACCTGTTTTGTCTTCGAGACAGTCAACAAATACGTCTACCATGTCGCCAGCTTTGAGTTCTGGATTGTAGCGGAATTCGTTGGCAGCGACAACACCTTCAGATTTGTAACCAATATTGATGATTACTTCTTTTTTGTTGATCGAGACAACGGTACCTTGAATGACTTCTTTTTCCATGATAGAAGTCAAGGTTTTTTCGTAGCGATCTCCGAGTTCGGAGCGTTCTACTTGATTGTAGCCATCCAGTTGGAGTGCTTCCCAATCAAAATCTGCAGTTCCCTGCGGTTCAATGTGCTTGGCCATAAGGCGGTAAAGTTTGTATTTCTAATACCCTGAATATCAGAAAGTTGTTAAACAAAAATGAGGTGTGCTTTCAGGGAGCACGCTTTAAAATGAGGTGCAAAGGTAGTAATAATTACCTGAAAAACAAGATGCTGACTAGATTAATTGTCTGAGACGTTGAGCGGAAAATGCGCAAACATTGCAAGCTTCGGTTCTTGTTCGAGCATGCTTTTTTTCCATAAAGCGGAGGGTGCTACCTTCAATAAGGATTGTTCCTGAAAAACTGTGGTGCAAATCCAGGCGTGGTCTTCGAGTTCTGAAGCTAGCTGACCTGCGCCCCAGCCGGCGTAGCCTGCAAACAAGCGCAAATGATTCTCAGGCTTTTTTAAAACAATTGCATGCATCAATACAGCTTGCCAATCACCTCCAAAGTAGAGTTTTTCTGTAACGCGGGTGGCTCCCTTGATGTTTGCAAAGCGGTGCAAATAAAAAAGTTGTTCTGGCGCAACAGGACCGCCGTTATAGATAGGTAAGTCGAGTTCGATGTGTTCAAATAAATCGCTCAAAACAAGTTCGGTAGGATGATTGAGTACCAATCCAAAGCTTTCGGTAGTATCGTGGGCCACAAGTAGGATAGCAGCGCGCTGAAAGAAGTCTTCGGTGAGGTGTGGGTCAGCGAGCAAAAGGCTACCGGCTTGAGGAGCTGTTTTGGATTTAAAAATATGTCTTTGGAGGATCTTCATGGACTTGCTAACAAATAAACAAAATATTTTGCGGTTTGCAAAGGGCATTGTTTAATTTTGCACAATGAAGTTTGCTGCCATAGATATCGGAACAAACGCCGCAAGGCTGCTGATTGCCCACGTGCAACAAACCAAAGGTCGCATCCATTTTCAAAAATTAGCCTACTATCGCGTGCCGCTTCGCCTTGGCGAAGAAGTCTTCGATAAAGGTAAAATCAGTGCGCAAAAAGCCTTGCATTTTCAGCAAACGATCCAAGCTTTTAGTTTGCTCGCAGCAGCCCACGAGGTCAGCGCAATTAGAGCTGTAGCTACTTCTGCAATGCGAGAAGCGAGTAACGCTAAAAAAATTGCCAAACAGATTCTGCAAGAAACTGGTGTCCAAATCGATATCATTTCTGGTGACGAAGAAGCGCAACTTATTTTCAATTCTTTTGAGATTTTACAGTTGCAAAAGCAGCAGCAATTTGTGGTGGTTGACGTCGGAGGTGGAAGTACGGAAATCAGTATTTTTGAGCATGGTCAAAAAGTGGCGGCCCGTTCTTTTGAACTCGGCACCATCCGCATCTTAAAAGGCAAAACCAATGCACAAAGTTGGTCGGCATTTGCTGCCTGGATACAACAAAACGTGCGTCTAGACGAAGCGCACACGATTTTTGGAACAGGTGGAAACATCAATCGAGCGCTCAAAATGCTGGCGACCAAGCAAAAAGATACCTTAACGTTGGCTGCTTTAGTCGATTTACATCATACCTTAGCTGAGCTATCTGTTGAGGAGCGTTGTGCACAATACCAACTTAAGCCAGACCGCGCAGACGTCATTGTACCGGCTTTAAAAATTTACATTACAGCGCTCGAGACATTGGGGCAACAGTCGTTGGTTGTTCCAAAAATTGGCCTGTCCGACGGCGTTATTTACCAATTATATCTTCAACATACTAGTATATAAAATGGCTCAAAAACCAGCAATTCCGAAAGGCACTCGCGATTTTCTTCCGACAGAAGTAGCCAAGCGCAACTATATGTTTGCGATCATCAAAGAAGTATTCAGACGCTATGGATACGCGCCAATAGAAACGCCGAGTTTTGAGTTGTCTACAACGCTGTTGGGTAAATATGGTGAAGAGGGCGATCGCCTCATTTTCCGGATCCTGAACTCAGGTGAGAAAATGAAAAAAGCAGATCTCGAGGCCCTGGCCCAAGACAACCTGCCACGCTTTGCTAACTCCTTGGCAGAAAAAGCCCTGCGCTACGACCTCACCGTGCCTTTTGCACGTTTTGTGGTACAGCACCAAAACGACCTTTCCTTCCCTTTTAAGCGCTATCAAATTCAGCCTGTTTGGCGTGCAGATCGTCCGCAGCACGGACGCTACCAAGAATTTACTCAATGCGACGTCGATGTGGTTGGTTCGGATTCCCTCATGTACGAAGTTGAACTCGTCCAGATTTTCGATGAAGTCTTGAGCAATTTAGGTTTGCCCGGTTTTAGCATTCAAATCAATAACCGCAAGGTACTGAGTGGTATTGCAGAAGTATGCGGTGTCTCAGAACGCATCATCGATTTAACGGTAGCCCTCGATAAACTAGATAAAATTGGTGAAGATGGCGTGGTCACTGAACTTACGTCCAAAGGGTTTACGTCTCAAGCAATTGAAAAAATCAAGCCGTTATTTGCATTTGAAGGCAGCAACGACGCCAAAATGAACCTCATGCGTTCTTACTTGGCAACGAGCGAGATTGGCCTCAAAGGCCTCGACGAACTCTCAGAGGTATTCGAACAAATCAGTGAACTTGGTTTGCAGCGCGGCGAGCTCATTTTTGATCTGACTTTAGCGCGCGGGCTCAATTACTATACAGGCGCCATTTTTGAAGTAAAGGCAAAAGATGTAAAAATGGGCAGTATTTGTGGCGGTGGCCGCTACGACGATCTTACTGCGCTATTCGGATTGAAAGGTTTATCTGGGGTAGGGGTTTCTTTTGGTGCAGACCGCATTTATGATGTCATGACCGAACTCGACCTCTTTCCGAGCGCACTCGATCGCACGCTGGATATCTTATTTGTAAATTTTGGTGCAAACGAAGCCAAATTTGGTCTCAAACTCTTGCAACAAGTGCGCCGTCTTGGTATTGCGGCCGAAATGTATCCGAGTGCGGCCAAATTACAAAAGCAACTCAAATATGCCAATGACCGCAATGTAGCTTATGTAGTGATCATTGGCGAAGAAGAAGCTGCTGCAGGAATGCTCAGTCTTAAAAATATGGAAGAAGGCACTCAAGAGCAACTCTCAAGTGCCGATTTTCTTACCAAATGCGGGCAACTTTTTTAACATCGTTGCGCATTTCTCTGCCTTCTGGAACCTGAAAAGCCTCAAAAAATTCCGGACAATTCTTCAAAGGTCCGTTTACACGATACATGCCCGGTGAATGCGGGTCTGTAGCCAAACGCTTTTTCATTTCGGCTTCTGTGTACTTGATTTTCCAGAGCTGTGCATAAGCAATAAAGAAACGCTGTGCAGGTGTGTAGCCCGCAACTGTTTCATTGGCTTTGAATTCTGCTGTTCTTTGGTAGGCATAAAAAGCCATGGTGAGGCCACCTAAGTCCGCGATGTTTTCACCCATTGTGAGTTCTGGATTCACGCAGTGGTCTTCGATTGGGCAAAAGCCAGAAAAAGTGGCGCCTAATAGCTTGGTTTTTTCTTCAAAGAGCATGCGGTCTTCTTCGGTCCACCAGTTGGTAAAAGACCCATCAGCTGCAAATTTACTACCCATATCGTCAAAGCCATGCGTGAACTCGTGGCCAATGACCATGCCGATGCGTCCGTAGTTGACAGCATCTTCGAATTTTTCATCAAAGAAAGGTGCTTGCATGATTCCGGCAGGAAAGGCAATTTCATTGAGCAGTGGGTGGTAGTAAGCATTGACCATATGTGCAGGCATGCCCCATTTTTCTTGATGGCTTAGTAAATTTTTTGCCATATAGATGAGGATACACACCTTCTAATTCTAAAATTTTTTCTAAGCCTTCATAAGTGGCGATGCCATTATAGCCCTCTTCCCCTAGTAAATTTACCATTCCTGCAAAAGAACGTTCTTTAGTAATGCCAAGAGGCAACCCTAATATCGCTCTTAAGTGTTGCCCATATTGAGAAGTAAAGTTTGCTTCAATGGTATGATGTCCACTGTTATGAGGGCGTGGTGCAATTTCATTTACCAATACTCGATTGTCTTTGGTTACAAACATTTCTACGGCAAGAATACCCACCATGTCAAG
>RDZL01000203.1 GCA_004295165.1 Flavobacteriia bacterium | reverse complement strand
GTATTTAGTTTGGAAGATTTGTACCGAAACACCCCACTGCGGAATGATCTGCTCATTGTTAGAGGCAATTGTGCGCTCTGAACTTACAGAATCTATAGGTGTGGCGTCGCCTTTGTTGGCGTAGCGGTATATGACCCAGCTAGCGGTGTCGGCACCGTTGCCAATGTTTGGCGCTGTATAATCTCTGAATTTGCACTCAAAGTAACCATTAGCCAAGTTGAGCGGATCCACCACCTTGATATTCACAGGGCCTGCACCGTAATCATACGTTGGGTTAGCCATATAGCCATCAGAAAGAATAGTATTCATGCTCGCCGAAGTAAGCTCCAAACTGCGGTTGCCGTTTCCGTAGCCATCTAGGCGCGTGATGCGCGGCGAAGAACCGTAGGCAACAAGTTGTGCTGTACCACCAGCCTCAGGCATTGGGTTGTGTGGGATAGCAGTAACAGGTGCAATTGCAGTACCGTCAAAATTCAAGCGGCTAGAAATAAATGGAATCTTTTGACCATCTAAAAGCAACGGATCGTTAGGGTCGTACTCTTTAAATTGGTTGTATGCATAAGCAACAGCTACATAATAGTATTGCTTGTGATTGACCAATGCACGCGCACCTTGAGCAAAAGCGTCTTCTTTCACAGAGAAGGAGTGGCTAATGCCGTTGTTTTCACCGTCTACTTTTTCAACTGGAACTGAGAAACCTAAGGCTTCGTCAAACTCAAAGTTGATGATGCGGGAAATATTGTTTTTGATGTCACACTGTGCAACCAAACGCGCTTTGTCCGGATCGGCGATATCGGCAATTGATACATCTTGTGCTTTCAATTGGAAGATTTGGTATCCTTCAAAGCGGTAGTAGCGGTCAACACTTGGATCGGTGATATTGATTTCATCCAACTCTTCATAAGCTTCTTGGTAGTTGTTAGAAGAAACCGGGTTGTCAATCATCAAGATCAATTCATTTTCCAACTCTTGGATAGTGAGACGCGGTGCATCTGGCGGAGAAAGGATTTTGAAACAAGCATCGAATAAAGCTTGCGCTTTTGTATCGGCACGTTTCATTGCGTCCACAGAAGCCATAAGTCCACCGTCGGTGCTACGGCCATAAACGATACCTACAGTAATGTTGTTAATCGCTCCTGGACGGAGTGTAAACGGACCAGCAGACTGTACAAAACGACGGTCACCAGAAGGGTTGTTGTTAGTAGATTCATCCCAACCGTTAGGGAAGGCACCTGACATATCTTCACCTGCTGTAGACCAATGCAATGGATCTGATGTACCTGGGAACATGTAATCAGAAGGAGTTTGAGTGGCGCCTGTTGAACCAACATAACCTAAACCACCATAGAACATCTCAGAACCATTTGCCCATTCACCTTCCATGAAGTTGTAGAATTCAGCAGCTGGCCCTGGGTCATTGTAAGGGTAAGCAGATGTAGATGTGTAGTAAGTGAAGCGACGCATACCGAAACGCTCGTTGTCGATGATGCCATCAGAGTAACCAATACCGATACCTTTATAAACGATACCATTGTTAGCCAAGGCATCTACAACTGTAGGTACAACGTCTGTTTGGGTAGCCTCGTCGTAGTATGGGCCTGGGTTGTCAATGCCATCTGCATCTTGGTAAGGACCTTCAAAGAAGTCACAACCAATTGCTGGAGGGTTTTCACCGTAACCTAATTTACCACCATCCGCTTCGTCGAGGAGGTCACCATTGTACATGTAACCCAAACCGCGTGAAACGTCACAACCAGTGTAGTCATCGGCGTAGTTTCCGACGTCGGCATCTAGGTACTGAGAGAAGTAAGTGTTGTAAAGGGTTTGGGTACCGCGGTTGATGAGTTCGTAGTTGTAGAACGTCATGCGGTTCACTTCGTCGTTGGTTGCAAAAGAGAAAGCTTGTGCGCGGATCTCCATACCAATTGGGTCACCGTTGGTTTCGGTGTGGATGTTTCCTTTGTCGTTGAAGACCCACCAGTGTGTTTCGTCACCGTAAAGTGAAATGCGACGGTCGATACCACATTCGATGTCGTCACGACCAAGGATGTCGTCGTACCAAGGGTGGTCACCGTTGTCTGGATTGTAGTTACCATCTTGGTCGCGGTCGTAGAAAGGCGCTAAGAAATAATCTTGACCTCTTGAGACGTCACCATGAGCTGGCCATCCGTAGATTCGGTTGAGTTCGTCATTAGTAGGTGCCGTGATGTCATCGCAACCTTCTGTTGTGATACCTGCATTACACTCCCACCAAATGTTGAATTTGATTACTTCAGCTTTTCTGATCGTGTAGAATTTATCGTAAGCGATACATTGGTCTGGGTCGATGTTGGCCTCACCAAAATCGCGGATAGCGTCGTCGCCAACCGGATTGAGTGGGTTGAAGTTACCTGAACCAGGCGTAACCGTAAGCGGACCAGGCCAGAAGTCGTTACCAGAGCGGTAGCGCAATGCAGCTAACTTGAGCTGGCCATTGACGTCAGTACCACCCATCCAGAGTGCACCTGCAAAAATAGCGAAGCGATTACTTCCTTTTGGAACTTCGTAAGCAGCTACTCCGGCAGCACGGTTTTGGAACATACTTCCACCCTGCTCGATGAGCGCCGATACATCGTTAAACTTCATGGTCAACTTTGCAGTTGCTGGGCTACAGTTTGCCTTTGGCTTTGCTGTAGGCTTGTAGTCTTTGTCATTTGGGCCTAAGTATGCAAATGCTTGTGAGCAAGATACGGTTAGACCAATAAACGCGGCAATGAATTGCTTTTTCATAATACTTCGTTAAAGCTTCTTAAAAATCAAATTTTACTCCCAAACGAATGGTTCGAGGTACACTGATGTTAAACGGATTTTGAATCTTCATGGTGTAGTAGTCACGGAAAGATTGCTCATCGATTTGGTTTTGGATAGATGTTTGGCTCGCTGCAGCTGCAAGATAGCCGTCGTCATCCCAGTTACCAGTTGCGCGGTAAACGTTCAAGACATTGAACTGATTGAATAAGTTAGTGGCACGAACATAAACTTGTAAGAAGGCTGTTTTCTTCTTGTTGTCTTTGTTGCCATATTCAATGTTAATGGTTTTGTCAGCTTGGATATCCAAACGGTATTGCCAAGGCAAACGAGAACCATTTAAAGTACCGTTGATACCTGCATTAAGGTTTCCGATACCTTCATCTGTAATGAAAGTTTGTGAAGAGTACGGTGAACCTGAATTGACATTTGCGATGAGGTTCAAACCAGTATTTTCTAAAATGCGCGTTTTGCCAATCATTGGGCCGTTGTAGTCTTGACCTTCACCGTAACGGTAGTCGAAAGTGAAGTTAAAGGCATGGCGCTGATCGTAGCTGTAAGGGAAAATCACACGTAAGTTAGGCAAGCCCGCATTGACAAGCGCAGACATTGAAGTAGCATCTGAACCTGTACCATCTGCAAACTGCAAGGTGTAGTTTGCTGTCATGCGGATGTTTCCTGTCTGGCGCATGTCGTAAGCAACAGTTAATCCTTTTACCGTACCGAAGTCGCGGTTACCAAAGGTTTTATAAGTTACTGGGTATGCTTCAAACACGTTGATCAACTGTACGTTGTCGCGTTGCTCGCGGTAGAATGCTGAAATTTTAACTGAAGACGTACGCGTTACGACTTGTTGGAAACCAAGTTCGTAGTCGACTGTTTTCTCAGGTAGTAAGTTCGCATTGTTGATGACTGCATTGCGCGTTTGGATAAACTGATACTCATAAGGGTTGAAGCGGAAACCTGAAGTAGGGCGCTTAGTGAGGATGTCGTAGTGAGCAAAGAAAGATGCTTCCTCAGAAATCGGGAAAGAGAATGCGATACGCGGCATTACGTTCACTTGAGCTTTGTAGTCTTCAAAGGCCTCAGCTGTTGGCGTTTCAAGTGAAGGATCTTGTAACCATGGCGCAATACCTGCCGCACCACGGATTTTAGATGGATCTTCGATTGGCGTACCAGTAGCATCGTACCATTGTGAGCCATTTCTAAAGCCGTTGATGCTAGATGGATTGTTGACATCGTTTACATAAACTACGTAATCGTCGCCCATACCTTCTGGAAGGTCAACCCAGCTGTATTGGTTTGGATCACTTTCTGAAAGTGCTCTTGCTTCTTGAACTGTTTTGGCAGTATAGAATAAGAAAGGATCTTTCAATACTGGTTGGTTGGCATCAAATACGTCAACACGTACACCGACGTTGAAGACGATGTCTTTGAACGCAAATTTGTCCATGATGTAACCAGCCATATAAATTGGTTGGAACGCACCTACAAAACGCTTGTAGTTGCCGTTTTCATCGAATTCGTTGAAGTATTTGTTGATGTCGGTGTTGCCACGAACTTTTTTACCTGTGTGGTCATAACCCCAATAAGAAACATAAGACTGGCCGCTGTTGAGGAGTTCGTCAGGGGAGAACATGTCAAATTGGAACAAGTTAGGATCGTATTGATCGATGTCTACAAAATCAGTACCTGCAGGGTTGTAGCCCAATTTTTGACGAAGATTGTAGTCAAAGAAAGATTGTTGGTCGTTGTTGACCTGACCACCGTATTCGCCAGTGCCTGTTTGGAAGGCATCGCCTGCGTTCAAACGATTGTAGGTAATGGCTTTGAATGATCCAGAGTCGGTAACTACGCCTGAATTGAGGTCGAGTTCTTTGATGTGGAAGTTAGCTAACTGGCGTGCAATAGACCAAATGCTTGATGGGCCGTTGTCTCCGCTTGTCCAGCCGCGGTCTACGCGTTGCTCGTATTCAAAACCTAAAGAAATAGAGTGGTCGCCGAGCACAACAGAACCCGCACCTGTGACGCGGAATTGGTCGTTTTCTGACTTGCCAAAACCGTTAGATGGTGCGCCAATGTTTGCCCAAATGCCATAAACACTATTTGGCAAGTCACCATTGCGAAGTGCGTTACCCTGTTGGATTTGGAAAAGGTTTTCGTAACGGCCGATTGGGTTGCCTTCGTAGATGTTATAATATTGTGTGGTGATGGATGCCAAAGCAGAATTGGTTTCAGATGGTGTGAAGTCTACTTCTACATCGCGGAAACCATTGTGGACATACATTTGTGTAGCCGGGTCGAATTCGTAAGACGGAACTCTTGTGGTAACAAACTTACCAACGTGGCCATAATTAAAGATATTGTATTTGTGGTTCGGGTCATAAGACTCGTTGAAAGACTTAGAGTAGTCGACCATCAAGCTGTAGAGAGCAGACTTGATTTTTGAGCTTGAGCCCTCACGGTCGTTGTTAAAGCGCTGGGTGAGGCGCGCATACACGCGGTAATCTAGGTTTTTGCTGACTCCGTAGTTGGTGAAGTTCAGTAAGGAACCACCATAACCATATGATGTACCTTGAAAATAGTTGAGTGATCCACCAAACTGAAGGTTTACTGACGGCCCGGTATTGACATCGATTTTACCAGAAGCAGAGAAGACGTTGTTGCGTGCGTTCATGCGCCAGTCTGTTTTCTCGAAGTCGTCGGCTCTGAGGAAAAGTGCATTGTGGAAAGTACCAAAACCAGTAGAGGTTGGGCGCAATGGGTTGGCAAGTAATTCTTCGCGCGCTTCTTTGGTGATGCGGTATGAGCCACCTGCAAGTGGGCGTGAGTCTAGCTGGTCTGTGTAGTTGGCTGATACTAAGAAACCTAAGCGCGGACGGGTTTTGTTGCCAGCGGAGTCGCGTTGCATCCAGAGTGGACCTGATAACATACCTTCAACAAGGTTGTAACCAAATTTATCTAAACCGAAAACTTTACCGTCGTAGCCGTTAGGATCTGCTCCGTTAAGGTAGATACCAGAACTAACCGCTTCTAAACTTCCGAAATAAACTGAAGATGGACCGCGGGTTGTGATGGAGATGATACCACCCGTAACGTCGCCGTAGTTGGCAGGAACACCACCTGTGATGACAGAAACTTCTTCAAGTGCTGACTTAGGAAGGTTGGAAGATCCGCGAACTTTGATACCATCTATATAAAAGTAAGTTGCATCTGAGCGCGTACCACGAACAGAAATTGCTCCTGAACCTTCATTGACATTGACCCCTCCTACTGTTCCTGCAACGGCAGTAGCAGAACGTGCTGGGAGGCGAGCGATGTCCTCACGGGTCACTGTAGCGCCAGAAGAACCACCATCTTGATCAATGAGCGGAACTTTATAGCGAACTACTTTTACCTCTTTGGTCTCTTGCGTTTTGGTTGTCAAGGTAAGTTTATCCAAGAAAGTGATGCGATCTGGCGAAATAGAAACTCCCTGCATAGTGAGGTTTTGATAACCTCCTTCAGCGTTTCTAACCTCCACGTCGTAGGAACCTGGTTGGATACCGTTGATTTGGAATTTACCTTTATCGTCGGTGATAGCACTACCACGTATAGCGCCGGCTTGCTTTAACAAGACCTTGCTAAACTCCAAAGGAGCTTTAGTTGCTTCATCCGTCACGGTACCGCGAAGCGTACCAAGACCCGATTGTGAAAATGCATAAGTGCTTACAAATAAAACACTTAAAAACAATAATTTCAGTCTACCCACCATATGAATGCGTATAAATTTTACTAATTCTCGTTTTTTAAAGATTGTAAATATAGAAAATTCCATAGTCTTAACATAAAATTCATCAAAAATCTATCAGATGTTTGCGCATCTTTGTACAATATTCTAGCATTCAATTGAGATGTACGAACTCTTTAATTTCAAACTCCCCGATTTTCAATTTGCCTTATTGAGCTCAGATGCATTTGATCCTGGTGTCGTCGTCGTTTATCCCGAAGAAATTGAGCTACTCAATACCCGTTCTAATCCTAAACGCAAAAATGAATTTTTAGGGGTGCGGCACTTACGCAACCAACTGAAAATCAATTCGCCAATTTTATATCACAGCAATGGGCGTCCTTATTATGCTGCAAGTGAATTGGCACTTTCTATTTCACATACCAAAGAGTTTATTGCGCTAGCCAATGCGGGTTTTCCTATCGGGATAGACATCGAACAGAAAGACCGCGATGCAGGGCGCATCATCAATAAATTTGCGCGCGAAGATGAAAAAGTTTTATGTTCAACTGAAGACAAAGATTGGTACTTGCAATTGTGGTGTGCCAAAGAAGCGATTTATAAGTTAGTGGGGCTAGACAATCTTTCTTTCAAAAACGAAATCCACGTTCACACGAGGCAAAAGGAAGAGGAAACCATATTTTTAAGTGCAACTGTTCATCAGGGTACTCAAAAACATGAGATTGAAGTTCAAATACGCGAAACGATCGGCCTTCATATGGCCGTTGCCAAATTTAAACCTGCGCCTTGAGGCTCATGTCAAGAGCCTTCACCGAATGTGTGAGTGCCCCTACAGAAATAAATTGCACGCCAGTTTCGGCATAAGCCCTAATTGTTTCTTCGGTAATGCCGCCCGATGCTTCTGTCTCGACCGTTGAAGGAATGAGCGTTAGGGCTACTTTGAGCGCCTCAGGCGTAAAATTATCTAGCATGATGCGGTCATAGGGATGGTCAATAGTTAAAAGCTCCGTTAATTCATCCATTGAACGGACTTCAACCTCCACTTTTAAATCCAATTTGTGGTCCTGAAGATATGCGTGCGTGCGCTCGAGGGCAGCGCTCAGGCCACCAGCGTAATCGATGTGGTTGTCTTTGAGCATGATCATGTCGTAGAGCCCAAAACGGTGATTCGAACCACCGCCAATTTTTACCGCATATTTATCCAAAAAACGTAGGCCAGGAGTTGTTTTGCGGGTATCTAATAAAGTGCAATTTGTACCTGCAATGAGCGCCACATAATGTGCAGTTTTGGAAGCAACGCCGCTCATGTGTTGCATGCAATTTAACAA
>RDZL01000202.1 GCA_004295165.1 Flavobacteriia bacterium | reverse complement strand
ACCAAAGAAGATCCATACACCAACCTCAGCAAGCCCAAACATGCACTACAGCTTTGTCTGTATACCATGTTTTTCCAAGAGCGATTTGGCCATCTGCCGACAGAAGCGCGCATTGAATCGCTGATCAACCGCGACGACAACTTTGCGCTCAGTATCGACAAGCAAACGCAACTCAATCAAGTACCTGAGCTATTTAAAAGTGGGATTCAAACACTCGTCAAGGAATTACTCAATGCTGAGCTTCCATTTACGCATCTAGAAGAGGCTAAATACTGCCAATTTTGCGCATAAAAAAACCTGGAAGGCTATTCCAGGTTTTTCTGCAAGATAATTAAAACCAAAATGAACAATGACTTGCTCTTTTCTAACAGACGAGCGTCCGTGCGATTTGGTTGCTTAGTATAATTCTAATTTGAGCGCTGAACGGTAATCTTTGATTTCTTCGCGGTTGATTTTGTGCTCTGCGTTCTTGAGAAGGTTCAAGAAATAAAGTAAATTTTCTTTGTCGTCGATTTCAATTGGATATTCGTTGCCTTCTTCGTCTTCTTCGTATTGCGCCTCTACATCAAAACATTCGTTTTCTTGAAGAAACTCATAAGTAAGACGCAAAGATTTCACGACCAAAGGATCTTGTTCAAGCAAAGCCATTTCTCTGAGTTCTTTGAGTTCGTCGATCAATTTGGGAGCCTCTAGGCCCTTCTTTTCGACGTTGGCAATGATTTGTTCAAGTTTTTGATTGGCGCGCAATGTTTTCATATTCTCTAAATTGAGCAACAAATTTAGTGCATTTCCCGAAATAAACATCGCGCTGTCCGTAACATTAGTCCACTTGAAGCATTTCTAGCACATTAAAAGCTATTTTTGTTACATGGATATGGTCTTCCACGCGTTTTCTATTGGTCTGATATTATCATTGATTCCCGGCCCTGTCTTTTTTGTGCTGCTCGAAAACAGCATTACAAAAGGGATCAGGAGCGCATTGGCAATTGATTTTGGCGTCATGCTCAGCGACGTCGTTTACATCCTTTTATCGGTGCTATTTGTCGAACAGATCAATTCTTTACTGACTGGCAAAAACAAAGAACTTTTTGACCTACTCGGCGGGCTCATTTTCATCGTTTTCGGGATTGTCAATTTATTCAAGAAGTCCAAAATGCACAATGGCGATCAAGAATTGGAGGAAGTTACTGAGAAATACCACCTCGGGGAAAGCGCCAATCCGCAAAAGAATTTCGGCCTCATGATTGCCAAAGGGTTTTTACTCAATTTTGCCAATCCACTCGTCATCTTTTACTGGCTGAGTGTCGCCTCTGTCGCCAAACGCGAAAGCCCCGACGACAGCAACGGTTTCTTGTTTTTGTTTTTAGGCATCATCCTCACGACCTTCATCTCTTTTGATATTGTCAAAATCATCACCGCCAAAAAAATCAGGAATTTAGTGACTTACAAATTGCTCAATTTACTCAACAAATTCATCGGCAGCGTTTTTATAGCCTTTGGGTTATTTTTCATTTTTCGCGTCATTTTCTAAGCCTCTTATGCGCAGCAAAATCCTTGTCATATTTATTTGTCTCATTGGTGGCGCTTTGGGTCAGGAAGTCAAGGTGCTCAAGGAAAACCTGAGTCCTAAAGTGCGTATTTTCTGGGATGCTCAAAACAAACATATGCAGGGCTATGGCGCTTACTTTACTAGTGTAGCCACTCCTCAAACCACTGAGAAGCATGGCAAATGGCTCTTCTACTCCTATGAAGGTATTTTAGAGGAAGAAGCAAATTACTATCGCAATCGGCTTTATGGCAAGCGCAACTTTTATTACCCAAACAAACAATTGAAACAAGAATCCTATTTCAAATTCAATGTTCCAGATTCCATTTACCGCGAATATGCTGAAGATGGCAAAATACAAGTCCGCGGACAATTCGAATTAGGCAGCCCTATCGGTATTTGGGAGTATTTCTATGCCGACGGACATCCAAAATCAATAGAATTGGTGCAAAATGACACCGTTTACCTTCAAGCGTATTGGAAGGAAGACAGCACGCACCAACAAACCATCAAAGACGGTAACGGACAAATCATCAACTATTTTGTAGATGGTACAGTCAAAGAATTGTACACTTTTCGTGATGGCTTAAAAACAGGTCCTTTCGAAGAGCGCACTGCAAATGGCGTATTATCTGTTGGCGGCGCTTTTCAAAAAGGCAAGAAGGATGGTACTTGGGAATTTTATCGCTTTGACGGCATGCTTGAAAAGAGAGTTGCCTACCGTGCAGACTCCTTAGATGGTGAATATTTAGTCATGGCCAACCAAACCGACACCCTGACCTCCGGGACCTATGAAATGGGCTTGAAAACCAAGCAATGGAAATGGTTTACAGAAGAGGGAAAACTGGATATGGAAGGCTATTTTGACAAAGGCAAACAAGATAGCGTCTGGCATTATTACTTCTCCAACGGACAACTCTCTTATGTTGCGCATTTCAAATCCGACTTGCGCACTGGCAATTGGACCTACTACTATCCAAATGGCGCTTTGTATCGCACCGGGGCTTACCTCAATGACTTGCGCAATGGAACTTGGCAAACTTGGTACGAAGATTCTACCCTCTTGATGAGTGGAAAATACCTCAACGGGAAGGAAGAAGGCGAATGGCTCAATTACTGGGAAAGCGGGCGCCTCAAAGACAAAACAACTTTTCACGAAGGTCTTCTCGATGGCGCATGGGAATCTTACGCGCCCGATGGCGTGCTCAAACTAAAGGGTACTTACAAAGCGGATCACAAAGTTGGTGAATGGATCAGCTATTTCAATAACGGCCGCATCAAGGAGAAGCAACACTACAAAGTTTTTGTCCAAAAAAATGTAGCCGACGGCATGGCCATTATGGGTCTCAAAGAAACGGTAAGTGACTTTCATGGATCATTTGAAGCGTATTCACAGGTAGATTATCAAATCAAGGAAGCTGGCAAATATTACCACGGGCTCAAACATGGCACTTGGGTCAACTATTACCCTGGCGGGGTGGTGCCCACAATTGTTTCGCAGTACAAATACGGCAGGCTACACGGTGTGTTCAAGCAATACGACCGCTACGGCAGACTCGTCTATGAAATCCATTACAAAAACGGACTCAAAGACGGCCCTTTCTTTGCCTACAATGAAAACGGACAGCTCATCAGTAAAAAGATGTTCAGACAAGGCAAAGAACTTGGCGCAAATGGCCAAGATAGTTTTAGTCCATATTAGCAGTTAACTGCTCGATAAAACAGGTCAGTTCAATAAAATCCTCAACACTCAGACGCTCTGGACGCTGCTGTTCAAATTTAGCTGGCAGCGGGGCATCTTTTAGCAAGACTCGCAAGGAATTGCGCAAAGTTTTGCGTCTTTGGTTGAACGCTACTTTCACAACTTGGAAATATAACTTTTCATCACATGGTAATGCATCGCGCTCGTTGCGCACACAGCGAATGACCCCACTCTTCACTTTTGGCGGCGGGATAAAAACATGTTCGTCTACAGTGAAACAGTAATGAATGTCATAAAAAGTCTGCAAGAGAACACTAATGATACCGTATTCTTTTGAGCCCGGCTTTTGGGCCACTCTTACAGCCACTTCTTTTTGAAACATGCCCATAATTTGCGGCACTTGATTGCGGTGCTCAAGGCATTTGAATAAAATCTGAGAGGAAATATTGTACGGGAAATTGCCGACCACAATAAAAGCATCGTCTCCGAATAGTTCTGCTGGATTCAAGCGCAGAAAATCGCCAAAAAGGATGCGCTCTGCCTGTGCGGGATAGGCCGCGCGCAAACAATCAATGGACTCTATATCTACATCTAACAACCATAAGTCAATTTCTGGTATTTCCCAGAGGTATTTACTCAAGGCGCCCATTCCTGGGCCAATTTCTAGTACTTTTCGGGTTTGGTCTGTCCAGATCACTTGATTGGCAATCTTCTGACAAGTACCCGCATCTTTTAGAAAATGCTGACCAAGTTGTTTTTTAGGCTTTACAATCATGGCTTGAATTCTTCGATGAGCGTAAGGGTCGTGCGAAAAGCGGCGAACTTTCCTTGAAAATGCAAAGCATGATCTTGTTGCAGCGCAGGAGCAAATTCAGATTGGTATTGATCAAGTGTCTGTTGGTCTTTGGCTAAATACATTACAGAATAGGTACAACCGCCGTCTTCTTCTCCGTTTACCCGCGAAAGACGGCATTCTAAAAAGCAACCCGTTTGAAGTACATCTTGAATATGTGTGCCTCTCATGTAGGCTAACCACTCGTGTTCTACTGCTTGGTCAATACTGACCGTTACATTGTATAATACCATAGTGCAAAGGTAGCCAAAGCAGCGGATTGCAGAAAATTGCAGCGGCTTAAGTAAATATACGGTAGATTTTATATAAAAAATATAGTACTTTTAGCATAGAATCTTTAAACTCATACCATGAAAAAACTCTTACTTTCTGCTTTATTTGCAATGACTTACGCCCTTTCTTGGGGTCAATCTTGTACGCCGGGCATCAACTTCGTAGATTCCACCTACGGTATTTGGCCAGACACCACTCAAAACCTTCCCCCTGCCGATCCCAACGTGGCTTATTCCACAGATATCAACTTCAAAGTACCTTCAACGGTAACAGCCGAAATTGATCCAAGTGGTCAGTTTGTGGGTTCTGTAATCCAACAATTCACCATTGACGCAATTCAAGGTCTACCTCCAGGATTCGATTTCGCTTGTAATATTTCAAACTGTACTTACCTAGGAGGCGCAAATGGTTGTGCAAATCTTTTTGGCACCACAGATTCCGTAGCCGTATTCCCAATTACCGTAGACATCACTGCCACGGTATTGGTTGTGCTTTTCCCAGGTTTGCCTCCAACGCCAGTTACACAAACGGTTTCTTTTGACGGCTATAAAATTGTAGTTGGTTCGGGTGGAACAATTGATCAAGTCATCAATCCACTTAGCTTGCAACCTAACCCAGCCACCGCCACTATTGAAGTAGCTGGTTTATATGCTGGCAGTTCTTCAGTCGTTACGCTACGTGACCTCTCAGGAAAAACAATCGAGGTACTTCAAACCAATGCCAGTTCTGTCACTTTTGATTTAAGCAAGTTGGCTAGCGGAAGCTACCTTATTGAACTTACCGACACATTTGGCACACAACAACAAAAGTTTGTGAAGCTCTAAATGCAATAAAAAATTGAATGAGGGGAGGGAACTCCCCTTTTTTTGTGCCCTTATTTTTGATACAAGCCTCTATCGGCGATGTACTTTGCTACTGGTTCTGTCAGTAAAAAAGAGCAATCTTTACCTGTTGCCAAGCGCTTGCGAACGAAACTTGCACTGATTCCTAAGATAGGCACATCTCTGACCATTTCAATATTTGGATGCTGTTCAAGCGCATTATGTGGAGCTTGTTCGGTATCCTCCTCTCTTTGGCGCGGGTATACATAGATCCGATGTTTTGCTAGAATCTGCTCCCAATTATACCATTTGTGAAAAGAGCGCAGGTTGTCTTCTCCGAGCAGCAAACTGAACTCATCTTGCGGATACTTTTCCTGCAAATGTGTGAGTGTAGAGATGGTATAGTTCGGCTTTGGCAAATGAAATTCGATGTCGCTAGCTTTCAGCTGCGGTGCATTAAAAATCGCATCTCGAACCATGTCTAGGCGCAGGTGATCTGCGAGTAGAGTCGCTTTTTCTTTGTGTGGGTTATGGGGCGTTACCACCAACCATACTTGATCGATTTGGGCGTGTTGCGCCATGTGATTGGCAATGATCAAATGCCCCACATGTATGGGATTAAATGTTCCGAAAAATAGGCCTATTTTCATGAACTGATCAATTGTTGTACAATGCGTTCGACTTCTTCTATAGCCGTTGAAAGCTCATCATTGACCACTACATAATCAAATTCTGGGGCATGGCTGATTTCTTCCGCAGCTTTAGCCAAGCGCAGTTGAATTTTGTCTTCGGTGTCGGTTTGGCGCTTGCGCAGTCTTTCTTCGAGCACTTGGATACTTGGGGGTTGGATAAAAATAGAAACGGCAGCTGTTTGCAGTTTCTCCTTGATTTTTAATCCGCCAATGACGTCTACATCAAAAACAACGACCTTTCCTGCAGACCAAATGCGCTCAAGTTCTGCTTGAAGTGTGCCGTAATACATGCCGGCATACACTTCTTCCCATTCAAAAAAGGCGCCTTGCTCAATTTGTAATTTGAAAGAGTCTGGGGTCAAAAAGTAGTAATCTACGCCATTTTGCTCTTGGCCGCGAGGTGCTCTTGAACAAGCAGAAATCGAAAATTCTAATTGCGGATACCTGCGCAACAATGCGCCAACAATTGTTGATTTACCTGCGCCAGAAGGGGCTGAAATGACAATACTGCGTTTACTAAGCATTTTAGAGTGCGTTGAGAACCTGTTCTTTGATTTTTTCGAGGTGGTCTTTCATGATCACCACCCTGCGTTGGATTTCAGAATGGTTACACTTGCTGCCCAAAGTATTGATTTCACGACCCATTTCTTGGGCAATGAAACCTAGTTTTTTGCCAGATGCCTGTTGGTTGAGGGTTTCTGTAAAATAATTGAGGTGCTGCTGCAAGCGCTGCTTTTCTTCAGAAATATCGAGTTTCTCGACATAATAAATCATTTCCTGCTCCAAACGATTGGCATCTATGCGGCTCTCATCTATGGAGGCTAAGCCTTTCTGGATGCGTTCCTTGACTTGTGCCACGCGCTCTTGTTCGAAAGGAACAATTGCCTTGAGTTCAGACTGGATATGAGCTAGGTTGTCTAGTAGGTCTGTAGCCAAACTGAGCCCTTCTTGCTTGCGGAACTTTTGAAGCTGCGCACAGGCTTGGTTCACTAAGTCTAGTATAAAGGTAGACTCAGGTTCTGAAAGTTCTTCATGCTGGCTGGTGAGTACGTCGGGCAGGCGCAAAACGAGGGAGAGGTAATCTTCGGTGTTCGTACCCCAACTGGCGTTCATGGCTTTGAGTTTTTCAAAATATGCCGTAGCGACTTGTTCATTAATAAGACCTGCAACTTGGTGTTGTTGGCTCTCGATATAAATACCGAGGTCCATTTTGCCGCGCAATAAGTTTTCGGTTACGAGTTTGCGAATAGGTGACTCGAGGTCACGGTAACTCGAAGGAATTTTAAGGTTGAGGTCGAGGCCTTTAGAATTGAGCGAGCGCACTTCAACTGAGATTTTTTTATCCTGATAATGGCCGTTGGCCTTGCCAAATCCGGTCATTGATTGCAACAATACGTGGTTCATGTGCTTAGTCGTTGTCTATTAGTAAGTCGGCATCAATGCCATCGTTTTGTTCTTTTACAAACCAGGCAATTTCACTCATGATTTGGGCTTTTTGGTCGGTTTGTGGGGCCCGTTCTTCTACGTATTCTTTGAGCAAAAGCTGAGATTCAAGCAGTTGAGACTCATCGAAAGGGCCAGACATATTCTCGATGATGGTCAGGCAATCTAAAGCCTCCAGAAAATCGCCTTGTGAAGCCAACATGACAAAAAACGGTAAATGTTCGTCAAAAGGCAGTTTTGAATTCCAAATTGCAGACAAAACGAGCTTGCGGTTGGCAGGGTTGGTTTCTTCTTGGAGGTAGGTGATAAAGGCTTCAACGGCGTCGGTGTCCTGAATATCAGCCAAAAAGCCTAAAACAAGCTGTTGTTCAGCGCGCTCAAGGCCCTCCAAACTATTGAATACTTCTGAAAGGACCGTTGGGTGACCGTGATCCTTTAAAATGTTTAGCGCTGCGTTGATAGAAGAAGTGTCTTTTTTTTGTAGAAAGCCAACAGCTTCTTGCAACTTCTTTTGATTTTTCCTGACAATACTCATG
>RDZL01000201.1 GCA_004295165.1 Flavobacteriia bacterium | reverse complement strand
GCAGGTTGCTGCAGGGTGGGGTTTTGCCAAAATGCGCGCAGGGTTCGAGACTAACATAGACCGTAGCACCTTCGATTTCATTTTGATCCTGAACCGCTGCCATGGCCTGAACCTCGGCATGCGGCCCTCCAAAAACTTGGTGGTAACCTTCGCCAATGATTTTGCCATCCTTGACAATGACGCAGCCCACCATTGGGTTTGGAGCAACCAATCCTTGGCCTAAAATAGCGAGGTCGAGGCAGCGCTGCATGTAGTCTTGAGGCTTCATTGATCCAAAGTTACTGAATTCATACAGACGGCTGTACCCAACGAAAGGTTAAATTAAGCCTGGCTTCTGTCAAAGCGCGTTTTTTCGGTAGCTGGTGTTTATAGTGGTGTTGCAAAGGACCGTGCATGTGCAGCAAACTGCCGTGTGCCAAAACAATACTTTTTTTCTGTCCAGTAGACAAATGTTTCAGTTCAAAAGTGCGTTCGGCGCCCAAGCTAATCGAGGCGATACTTGGATTCGGGCCCAATGTTTTTTCGTTGTCCGCATGCCAGCCATTGGAATCTTGTCCGTCGCGGTAGTAATTGATCAAAAGCGCATTATACTTGTAGCCAGTGCTTTCTTGTACTTTGAGCCGCAGCGCTTCTAAAAACGGCGGAAATTTTTCAGGTTGTAGTTGCTGACCAGAGTAGCCATATTGTTCGCCATTGAGCGCGTAGTAAGCTTCGAGTCTGGGTACTTTTATTCTTTTTCCAAAGAGCACAATCTCGTGTTGTTCAAAGGAGTCGAGCAAAAGGAGCTGTTGGAGCAGTGCAGCGCGTGCAACTGGCGCTAAAAAATTTGGGTAATAGTCTGCGTAGCCATCGGTGGCTACAACCCTTATTTGCTCCAAATTTTCATACTCGCTAAACATTTCTATTTTTGTGTTAAAATTACGACATGCACTTTATAGAAACACTTTTTGATCTCAAAACCGGAGATTTAAGCAAAGTTATTTTTGGTTTACTGACTAATTTGGTGCTGGCCATCGTTATTGCTGTCGTTGGTTTTTGGCTTACAGGTGTCCTGACGCGCTTGGTCAACCGCATTTTGCGCAAAAGTGAAACAGATCCAGGGCTCATCTCCTTTCTGACTAGTTTCTTATCAATGGCCCTCAAAATAATGGTGTCCATTACCGCCATTACTCAATTGGGTGTCGAGATGACCTCTTTCTTGGCTTTACTTGGTGCGGCGGGTATTGCCGTTGGTATGGCTTTTTCGGGCACCCTTTCAAACTTTGCCGGTGGAATCATGATCCTCGTGCTCAAGCCCTTTAAAGTGGGCGACAACATCGAGGCACTAGGCGAAAAAGGCATTGTTTCAGAGATTCAGATTTTCAATACCTACCTCAAAACGGCCGATAACAAAATATTGGTGCATCCAAACGGACCCTTAGCCAATGGCACCATTGTCAATTTCACCAAAGAAAAAACGCGTAGAATTGAGTGGACCTTCGTTTTTGAACAAAGCGTTCACATCAGTCAAATTCAAGAGGTAATCTTGGCTAGTTTGGCCGCAGACAAACGCATCTTGAACAAACCAGAGCCATTAGTAGGTGTGCAGCAACTCAATGAATCGGGACTGCACATGCAGGTCCAATGCTGGGTCAAAACGGCAGACTACGGAACGGTTTTTCATCAGGGGCAGCAAGCAGTGATAGAAGCGTTGCACGCACGCGCTTTGCCTTTTGCTAAATCTTAAAGATTTTTATTAAATTCGGTCCCTAACCCATTTCTACTATGCTACTCACGATCCTACTTTTGATTTTTACTGTGGTTGTTGCCCCACTAATTTGTTTGAACTTCGGTTATACCCCGAGCGAGCTACAATTTGATATACTGAGTCAGATGGCTTTGCCCGTAAGTTTGGTCATTGCCTATTGTTTTGTTGTCGGTGAAATTTCGCGCAACAACTCCCAGGTCGATAAACTATGGAGTATTGTGCCGATTTATTACGTTTGGCACATGACCCTTTTGGCGCCAGAATTGTCTGAGCGCATGGTCTTGATGGCTATTCTAGCAACCATTTGGGGAGCGCGCCTGACCTTTAATTTTGCACGCCGTGGTGCCTACACTTGGCGTTTTTGGGCAGGAGAAGAAGACTACCGCTGGGAAGAACTCCGCAAGCGCCCTGGTTTCAATAATAAGTTCATTTGGGGTCTTTTCAATTTGTTCTTTATCTCAGCATATCAAAACGTCTTGATATTCTCTTTTACCGTTCCTATTTTAGCGACGCTTTCCGATCAAGCTGATCCGCAATTAAATGGAGTAGATTATATCTTGGCGGCACTCATGCTACTTGCGGTCGTTATCGAATTTGTGGCCGACCAACAACAATATGTATTTCAAACAGAAAAACACCGCCGCATCAAAGCCGGGGAGCCATTAGGTGCTTACGAAGTAGGTTTTGTATCTACTGGTTTGTGGGGAATTGTACGCCATCCAAATTATGCCATGGAGCAAAGTATTTGGGTTATTTTCTACTTGTTCAGTGTCAATGCTACTGGCCAATGGGTCAACTGGACTATCGGAGGTTGCGTATTGCTACTCATTCTCTTTAAAGGCAGTTCAGATTTCTCAGAAGAACTATCCGCCAATAAGTATCCTGCTTATAAAGACTACCAGAAAAACGTCCCGAGATTCATTCCGTTCTTGAAATTTGGGAAGTAAGCACTTGCGATTTTCGCAATTCTAAAATGGCAGCTTACATTTTTTAGTTTCCTGCAATTGTTTGGGTACCTTACATTTACGATGTCAATTATTAACATCTAATGTCATTTGATATGAAAAAATGGGTATGCTGCACGGTATTTCTTGCCTTCAATTTTGGAGCACTTCAGGCTCAAAGCCCCAAATTAGGACTTGGTTTAGACCTACTTGGACCTGTGGGCTTAGCAAGTGCAAATGTTTCTCTTGATTTAAACGAGCATGTACAATTAACGGCCGGTGGAGGCCTCATTGGTGCATATGGAGGCCTAAAATATTATTTCAACCCTTACAAAGAAAGGCGGTTTTATACAGGAATTCATTACACAAGTTTTGTGCGCTATTATGATTTTGATATTTTTTCAGGATTTTATACTGGTTCAGCAAGTGGCATATATATTCCTTTAGGTATCCAAGTGCAGAAGTCAGAACATTTTTATGCGTCTTTTGAATTGGCGTTTCGATCTTTAGATACAGGAATGGAGCCATATTCTCCTGTATACCCATGTGCTAAATACACTTACAAGTTCTAAAGGTCAACGAAAGAATTTCAGCACGCTAAACGCCAGCGCAAAAAATACCACAACCTGCATGAACCATTGTGCACTTCCGTTGTGGCCTCTTGATTTGAGGTAAAAATGATTGAGGCTTCCCAAAACAAGACCAATTGCTAAGGAGATAGTGAGTGGATGACTCATGGAAAGTTGGTGATGGTGGCTGTAGCGACTCGTTTAGATCAGTCCGAACTGCTCAAAATGATGCGCGAAGTGTTTGGTGTGCAAGCGCTGCCATTGGGCATAGTTGAGCGCTCCATAAAATGGGTGCAAGGCCGTCAGGGAGGCGTCTTCTTCGTAGTATTCTAGAAAAGACAAATAAGCATCTGTAAATTCGTCGATAGCGGTTTCGAGTTCGTCGTTGCGCAGGGGTGTATCGGGGGTTGCAAATGATACTTGCACATCTTTAGCCATTGGTTTGTCTGAATCTAGCCAAGCTTGCATGCGCTCAATGCGCTCTTCTGGCACTTCTAGTTGGTATGCACCTTGCCCGATAGACATATAAAGCGCGTCGGCGAGGTGTTCGACCATGCGCTGAGGGCTCATTTGGCCCCAAGATGGAGAGGTGTGGGCTTGTAACGTTGAAAGTTGGGCCAACATGGCCTCGAGATCGAGTTGAAAAGAAGTAGACATTATTTTTGACCTACGATAATATGAAGTGAGTGAGGAACCACGCGCACATTGAGTTCGCGCATGACCATAAGGGGCTCGCCGTCGTGGTGCGCAACACCATTGGGCAGAGAAATTTTTGCATTCTTAAATGAAATAATTTCAGAATAGATTGATTGGTCTGAGCGGCCGGTAAAGAACTGAAAGATCATTTTGGGGATGCCAAACAAAGAGAAGGGCTTCAGTAGAAATAACTCTAATTTGCCGTCTGTGGCATCGGATTTTGGAGAGACTTTAAAGCCATTGCCAAATTCAGAAGTATTAGCGATGGTGCAAAGCACAACAGGTAATTTTTTGATTTGCCCATTTGTATCGATAGAGATGTTCATGGGGTTGTAGCGGAAAAATTCTTTGAGGACATGCTTGACGTAGGTCCAGAAACCACGTTTGTGATCTTCGTCAAATTTTTTGGCAATAATGGCATCAAGCCCATAGCCGCCAACACCCAGGAAAGGTTGGTCGTTGACCATAACGGTATCCATGAGGATTTGTTGGTTTCGGTTGATGGTTTGGATGGCTTTTTTGATATTGCGCGGAATAAACATGTGGCGCGCTAAACCGTTGCCGGATCCGATGGGAATAACGGCTAGGCTTGTGTTGGTACCAATGAGTGCAGTGCCAACTTCGTGAACAGAGCCGTCTCCACCAACTGCACAAACGATGTCGATGCCGAGTTCAACGGCTTGTTGAGCGATATCGATGGCATGGCCTTTATGTTTGGTGTATTGGATTTCAAAAGAGTAGGTGTCGTGGTCGAGAAAGCGGCGGATAAGCGCAGGGATGTCGTCTTTGCGACGAACTCCTGAAATAGGATTGATGATGAACCAAATGCGCTTTTTCATTTTTTTTGGACCGCGCTACATGCGCTTTTCTCAAAGTTAAACATTTTTTGCCAATGCGACATAAAGATTTATCGATGAAATGTCGATAACTCCTGCATTTGCGGTATTTTTAACAGCAAATATAATGCCATGAAGAAAAAACCAGCTGCCGACCCAATTGTGGCCAATCGCCAACAGCTCATCGATATCCTCTTGCACAAATCAGCGCTCAAACAAGATATTGCCGACGACGCCGAACGTGTTTTTGAACAACTTCGCGCCCTTATCGATAAAGAACTCATTGCGCTCAAAGAGGTCATTACCGACGAACGCGTGCGCCTTTGGGTCAAGGATAGGGGTGACCACGAATTTCATGTCTATATCGGCAGTGATGTGCTCGTATTCAATCTGCATCATAATGTTTTTCGCTTGCCAGATTCCAATCCGCTTTGGGGAACGGCCTATTTCAAGTCGAATCCAAACAATGGTTATTTTGGCACCATTCATATCTACAACTTTTTGGCAGAATCTATGCAGCAAAATCGCCTCGACGACATGGGTAATTTGATTGCGCGCATTTTTGTCAATCACGAAAGGCATTTCTTTATTGAAGGAAAGGGTTCGCTCGGCGCCACCTTCAATGATCCCCAGCATATGTTGTTATCTGAGCAATTGCTGCAGCTCATTGCACAGATGGCTTTTGCTTATGCACTGCAGTTCGACCTCTTTATACCACCGTTTGAATATATGGATAACGTCAGTGTTGGGCAGATTTTTGTGATGGGCGAGCAGCTCAAACTCAAAACAGCCAAGCGACTGGGCTTCAAGATGAGTTCTGACGACCCTGAAATTTCTTAAAAAAAATGGCGAGCGCCCTTGCGCTTCAAGAAATTCCTACTATATTTGCAATCCCAAATTCTGGGGTTTTGACATTTTGGCCCATTCGTCTAGTGGTTAGGACGCAAGGTTTTCATCCTTGAAACAGGAGTTCGATTCTCCTATGGGCTGCCAATTTTTTGGCCCATTCGTCTAGTGGTTAGGACGCAAGGTTTTCATCCTTGAAACAGGAGTTCGATTCTCCTATGGGCTGCATTTTTTAATGAGATTAATTATATAAACAGCTATGGCAAACCATAAATCATCCATCAAGCGCATTCGTTCAAATGAGTCTAAGCGCGTATTGAATAAATACCAGCACAAAACAACTCGTAACGCGATGCGTAAATTGCGTGCGACCAAAGACCGCAAAGAAGCAGAAGGTTTAATGCCTGCTGTTGTGGCCATGCTAGACAAACTTGCAAAACGCAATATCATTCACAAAAACAAGGCAGCTAACCTAAAATCAGGTTTGCAATTGCGCATCAACGCGCTCTAAGCGTCGTTTTATACAAATTATGAAGGGCTACCTCTATGGGGTGGCCCTTATTTTTTTCTTATGTTTGCGTCATGAAATACTTTTTGTCTTTTTTGTTGCTCACCTCGCTTTTTAGCCGCATTGAAGCTCAATTTTTAGCCCCAATAGACACCCTCAAATTAGAAACGCGCACCTTCGGAGACCTCCAAGCCGTGACGCAGCAAATGGACGGTTTTGGCGCTAATTTCTTCTTCAACCCACAGCAAATTCTGCCAGATGCCAGTGCTTTGTACCAGCTTGGCGTCACCACATTCACTTCAACTCAAACACTCCTCAAACCACTCACATTTTCTGCACTGCCTCACCTAGGTTTTGGCTATGGTTTTGGTGCACAAGGCGCACAGCGCCTCCGCGTCGATTTTGAGCAGGCTTTTGCACATCGTGTTTTACTCAACCTGCGCTATGATCGTTGGCAACGCACTGGCTTTATCCGTGCAGATGATTTGCGCTATAGCCAATTGCAGCTCAATTTGTATCAAGCTGGAAAACGACATGAAGTTTTGCTCCATTTTGGCAATGTCAGCGATGATCGCCAATGGGCGGGCGGCTTGGCGGCTTATACTGCTCTGGGGACTATTGCAATGGATTTGCTCCCTGTGGTCAAGGAAAGCGCTCGCACACAAAAAAATAGTTACCAGGCAAGCCTAGATTTCCGGTATCGATTGTTTGGCGATTCCTTGCGCGCTTTGAATTTAGCGACCCAACATCAATACCAATTACAAAAGAGACTGTATCTTGAAGAGGGTCCGTTGAGTACGTTTTACCCACAGACTTATTTCAGTCCAGATTCCTGTGCAGATGTTTTTGACCAACAACTCCTCGAGAACCGCATGGGTTTGCAAGCACAAATACCAGGTTTAGCCTGGAATTCACAAATTGGCCTCAGACAGCGGCTTTGGTCCGATGCACTCACGCAATACGACACCCTAGAAGTCAATTGGCACAATGAGCTGCTGCTCAAAAGGGCGGCCCATTATCTGTCACATCAAAATGAATTCAATATAAGTGGCGCTGCACAGGGATGGCATGCCAATAGCACCTACCGCTGGTCTCAAAAGAACTGGAAAGTTGCTGTAGCGCACCGCTACGCCAATGAATGGCCATTGTTGTTGCAACGTGCCTACCAAAGCAACCTCACTAGTTATTTTTGGAGCAATCCGCAAAAACAGTTTTTTCAGGAGTTGAGCGCGTATGGTGCTTATCAAAATACTTCTAAGAAGCTGAATGCCAGTATGAAAATGAGCCTCTTTCAATACAAAAATGCCTATCGTTTTGACCCGCTTCTGCTGCTTTGGACTACAACTGCAGCGGCCTCGGCAGGTCAATTGGGATCGTTGCAAACGGATATCAGTTACATATTGCACAACAACGCTAAATCGAGTGGCGCGTGGTCATTAGGGTCAAAGTACAAATACTTGGTTCAGAAGGATGCTTTTTTACCTAAGCATCAAGCTGCGCTTACGTTGGCATGGCAGGGTGGCGTTTTCAAAGACAAGCGTTTAAATATGCGCGTAGAAGGTCAGGTTACATACCAATCTGTAAGCAAAACATTGGTGTATCTTCCGTTTATGGAAAGCATAGACTGGGGAGCAACTCAATTTGGCGCGGTCAATACAGCTTATCTGAATGCGCAATTCAATGTGGCACTAGAAGTAAAAACCTTTAGGTTTTTTGTGAATGTCGCTAACCTAGGCAGTTATTGGAACGAAGCACAGCTTTCTACAGTGCAAGGTTATCCGTATC
>RDZL01000200.1 GCA_004295165.1 Flavobacteriia bacterium | reverse complement strand
TTAAATTCTTGGTTATCTTCGGCGACTAGTGCTTCAAAACCTGGCTTTGCCGTTGGGCCGTAAACAATTGTGGCGCCTGTCTTTATGGCTAAATCGAGATGACCAGAAACGAAATCTGCATGGAAATGCGTCTCAAAGACATACTTGATTTTTGCGTTGTCTTGTGCAGCGCGATCGAGGTACGGTTGTACTTCTCTCAAGGGGTCAAATATGGCTGCTTCCCCGTTGCTTTCTAGATAGTATGCTGCATGTGCAATACATCCGGTGTAAATTTGTTGAACTTTCATAGTGTATGATTTGATTCAACAAATTTAGGCTGCGTTCTTTTGCCAGTGTGTGACCCGAGTTACTTTAAAAAGTGACTTTCGTCAGCCATTTAAGAGCCATAACAAACTGATTTGTAGTATAAAAATGACAAGCGCGAAGACCAAGCCGCGCTGCCCCGCTTTCAATAGGCGAAAAACGTCTACCTTCAGGCCAATAGCCGCCATTGCAATAGTAAGGATGAACTTTCCAATGGTCTCACTCCACTTTAAAAGGAGGGCTGGTAAAGGGAAAAAACTCACTATTATTGATACCGCAATAAAAACAATAAGATACCATGGTAATTGAAAGCGAAACTTTTGCTCGTTTGATTTTCTAGAATCTAGCCAAACCATAAATAAGAGTGCTGGCGACAACAATGCAACACGCGCCATTTTATAAACAAGCGCCAACTGACCTACCTCTTCAGAAACGGAAAAACCAGCCCCCGCAACATTGCCAACAGAATGTAAAGATGCTCCAATTAAGAAAGCCATTTCTTTTTCGAGCAGCGGATAAAACTCAAAAACGAAGGGCAACAATACCATAGCTAACGAACCCAAAAGATTTACTGATGCCAATGAAATGGCTACATCTTCTTTATTCGCCTTGATTTTTGGAGCCAATGCAGCGATGGCAGAAGAACCGCAAATAGCGGTACCAAAACCAACTAGCCAACCCGTCTTACCAGGGCAAGACAACATCTTTGAAAGATAATAGGTAGCTAGCAAGACAACCAACACTACCATGATAATTACAGCAAAGTCTTTCGCGCCGATTGCTCCAATTGCTTTGTAATCAATACTAAAAGCCAATAGTACTACAGACCACTCTAACATTTTGGCAGAACTCAATGAAATACCCGCATTTAATTGCGGCAATTTATTGACAAAAGGCGCCAAGATCATGCCGACCAAAAGTGCTAATAAATAGGAATTGAGAAATGATGGCGTCAGGCCAGACAAAAAAATGGCTGCAAGTCCAAGACCTACAGCCAATACTATTCCTGGTAATTTTGTGCGCATAAAAAAGCCTTACAACCTATGGTTTGGAGACAATTTTACCGCCCCAAGAAGAGATTCCTCCTTGCATATTGATGACATTTTTAAAACCGCTGTCTATCATCACCTGACTGGCACCCGCGCTGCGGCCTCCACTTCTGCAATAAACAATATAAGTTTTGGATTTATCCAATTTAGCCAATTGCTGCTTAAAAGTTGGGCTATTGTAGTCCATGAAAAGATCTGCACCTGAAATGACACCTTGCTGCCATTCTGCTGGGGTGCGCACATCGATCACAATTGCTTTTTTCTCCTCTTTTATTTTTGGGAGTTCTGAAACAGGTGCGTTTTTATACGCTGTCTGTGCAGAAGACGCACAAGACCATAGTGTTAAGGTAAGAAGGGCGAGGATTGGAAATATTCTCATCATTTTGAATGGTTTAATTTTTACAAAGTTGGCGTTCTTTTGCGAACAGAATTGTAACTAGCGTTACACAAAAAAAAGCCACTTGCGTGGCTTTTTAACGGATCATATGGAAAACGAACTAGTCTTTGCCCAACATTTCGTTTTTCAAGCTCTCTTGTACTGGTGGTGTGCCGAACCAGATGCCAAAAAGTGCTTTTTTGAAATCTAGGCCAGGAACGGTGCCTTTGATATCGCCGTTTTTGGTAACGCGAACGCCTTTGCCAGGGATGTAGTCGAGGTTGATTTTGTCGCCTTCTTTGATGGGCTCACTGAAAAAACCTACAAATTTCTTGATTTCTTCTTTGCTCGCTTTACCGTGCTTAGAAATGGCAAAACCTTCATTAACAGACTCGATGAAACGCTCGCGGGTAACGCTGCTCGATACAATTTTGATGTGGATAGCCATTTCGGTATCGTCGTAGATTACTTTTTTGGCGTCTTCGGTTTTCTTTGGAAGATAAAGACCTGCTACATAGAGGTCCATGAAGTATTTTTCACGCAAGCCTGCACCGTTGATGACGAGGTTTTCACCATCTAGTTTGAGTTCGGTATTGAAATTCACTCCGTGAAATTTTTTTGTTTGAGCTAAAAGTGGCGCTGCAACACCAAGAGTGAGCGCAAAAAACAGGATTAATTTTTTCATGGTAGTATATTAAATTGTTTAGTGTGGTGAAAATACAAAAGAAAAGTCAATCTCCCCAAAAATCTGGGTTTTCATTTTCATCGATGAGTTTTTGCCAATTGTAGTTAGGGTCATCGGCGTCAAATAAGATGGCTTTGTATTCGCCCTCTGAGATTTCGTAGCGCAATACCTCTTCTCCGGTATAAGCTTCTATGGCGTCTAGCAACGGGAGTTCGTCTTTACTGCAAAAAGAGAGTGCCTGCCCAAGTGCATTGCCCCTACCCGTACGGCCACAGCGGTGCACATAGTTTTCAGGGTTGTCTGGCAAATCATAATTGATGACGTATTCCATGTTGGGAATATCAATACCGCGCGCAGCAACATCTGTAGTGATGAGTACTTGGTTTTTGCCCTCTCTGAACTTCTCCAGAAGCCCAAAGCGTTCATTTTGCGGAACTCCGCCGTGTAGCGCCTCGGCATGTACACCAACGCGTTCCATGGCCTTGACAATTCTTTCTACACGCACTTTTGTTCTGGCAAACACTAAAAAACGCGCCTCGGGGTACTCACCGATCATGTTTTCCAAGAAAAAACGCTTGTCGTCCATTTCAATGAAAGCAACGGCGTGCTGCACGTTTTTGGATACCGGATTTTGCGGCGACAACTGAATGCGGATTGCCGAACGCACGACGTCGTAGGCCAAGGACTTGATTTTTTTGTCGATGGTGGCCGTAAAGAACAAGGTTTGGTGCTTGGCTGGTATTTTTTTGATGATGTCTTGGATGTCTTTATTGAAACCGAGATCGAGCATGAGGTCGGCTTCGTCTAGCACCAAAGTGTGCACACCCGACACATCTAGATGACCTTGTGAAATGAGGTCAAACATGCGGCCTGGCGTAGCGATAAGCACCTCAGCACCTACTTTTAATTGCTTGATCTGCGCTTCTTGCTCAACGCCACCGTAAAGACCGATGACCTTCACTTTGGTTTGGGCGCCGATTTGCTCAAAAACGCCTGTAATTTGCTGAGCAAGCTCACGGGTTGGCACCAAAACGATGCAACGGATCTGAACAGAGTTGGTGGCTTGTTTTTTATATTTGAGGAGTTTGTTCAGGACGGGAATCACAAACGCAGCTGTTTTCCCGGTTCCGGTTTGAGCCACGGCCATGACGTCTTCGCCGTCCAAAATGTGTTTTATGGCACGGTATTGGATATCTGTCGGGCGTCTGAAACCGAGCACTTCTAGTTGGTCCTTAATTTTTTGATCAATATGGTAGTCTTCGAATTTCATTGCCACAAAGATACGACTTATAATAAAGACCTTACTTTTACGTTTTTGAAATCTAAAAATCACCTATGAAAATCAAATTACTCCTCTCATTTGCCCTTTTGGCTAGCTCCCTCTTGGCCAACGATAAGGTAACAGTCAAAAGCAGTTTGCACAGCGTCACCGTCTACACCCAAGGCGCGCAGTTGCAACACAAAGCCAACTACACCATTAAAGCTGGCCTTAGTGAGGTCATTGTTGAAGGCATTTCTCCGCAAATTTCAGCAGGAACTATTCAAGTGAAAGCAACAGGCGCCGTGGTTATTTTAGATTCCAAATACGAATATTACTACCCGCAACCGAATATACAGGTGTCTGCAACCGAACTCCCTCTCAAAGTTCGCAACTCCATTAAAGTGCTCGAAGACTCTATCAAACTCATCAATTTTGAATTGCGCGACATCAACGACGAAATTGAAGTATTGGTAGCTGCGCGCAAAATCATCATCTCGAACGGCGCAGTCAAAGGTCAAGGAAAGGTCAATGACAGCATTCAGTTATTGAAATCTACTGTTGATTATTACACCACTAAGGTTTCTGAACTCAATAAAAAAATCAGCGGTCTTGACCGACAAAAAGTCAAGAAAACCGACCTCATCTCAGACCTCGACACCCGACTCAACGACCTGCGCAACTACGCCGAACAAAACAACCCTACCCCAGAGATCAAAGGCATTCCGCGCATTGTCATTACCTTTATGGCTAAAGAAGCAGCGAGCGGGCGCATTGACCTCAGTTACCTAGCTTCCAACGCTGGCTGGACGCCGCTCTACGACATCCGCAGCGAAGCGGCAACAGGCAAAATCAGTCTCACCTACAAAGCGCAAGTACGCCAACAAACCGGCTTAGACTGGGACGACGTCAAGCTCAGCATCTCGACCAACAACCCCTACGCCAACAAAACCAAACCGGAACTCAGCCCTTGGTATATTGACTACCAAGAATTTAGAAAACAATTACAAGAAAAAGCTAAATTACGCAGTGATGCTTATGGAGACGACGTACCTGCTTCGGTCAATAGCTCCGCCATGAATATGGGTTTTATGTACTCAGCAAATGGGGCTACGTTTGAACCTGTAGCACTAGGTGCAGAAGCTTTCACTACAATAGTTCAACAACTCATATCGGCCGAGTTCAAGATAGACCTCAATTACAGCATTGCCTCAGACAATGAGGTGCGCATGGTGTTGGTGAAGCAATCGGAGCTCAATACAAGTTTCCGCTATTATGCTGTGCCGAAGCTAGACCCGGGTGTGTATTTGGTTGCCCAAATGACCAAACTAGATGAACTTCAGCTCGTGCCAGCCAAAGCCAACATCTTTTTTGATGGCACTTACATCGGCGAAACCTACCTTGACCCTACCACGATGGACGACACCCTCAATTTGTCTTTGGGTAAGGACCCGAATATTGTCGTCAAGCGCACGCTGCTCAAAAACCAAAGTAAAGAGCGCATCATTCAAGACAAAAAGGAGCGCAGCTTTGCTTACAACATTGAGGTGCGCAACCTGAAGTCATCAGAAATTGAGCTCATTATTCAGGATCAAATTCCGCTGACTACCAACCCAGAAATTACTATCGAGAAATCTAATTTAGGAAAAGGTACAATCGACGAGAAAACCGGACTCATTGAATGGAATCTAAAGCTCAAAGCCAAAGAAAGCCAAACATTTGATTATGACTTTAAAGTGCGTCACCCTAAAGACAAAGTCGTTCAGATTTAAAAACTGCTTTTACGCAACACTTGGTCAATACCGTCGTTACTCAGTGATGTAGCGGCGGTATTCCATTTTACTGCTGTCGAAAGTAAGCTTTTGAGCGAGCTCACCTGCGTTGGCGCGATCCGTTAGTCGATCAGACAAATACTTAGCTGCCTCCAAACGGTTTTCATCAAAAGAGAATAATTCCAATAATTGCGCCGCCTGAGCAGTCGTTAAACAAGTTTTATTCAAGCCCAATTTGAGCGCCTCCAATCGATCGTCTTCAAAAGACTGATCTTGCATTTCCGCCTTGAAAGCCTCTAAACGGTTCATGGTTTGGGTGCAGTTTACTATGCGTCCTAGTTGCTTATTTTGAACTACTTGTTGTTGTATGACTTGTGGATTTGTTTGACCTTGAACACTTTGATGGGCGCCACTTTGATTGATGTTGGTATTGGAATTCAACCCAACTCCAGAAGTTGTGCTCGAACTCGAAGAACTAACTGTTGTACTCGAAGAAGTGGTGGTTGTAGTCGTTGTTTCGCTGACGGTTGTTCCAGCACCGAGACCTGTTCCAGTTGCATTGGCGTTTAGGCTTACATTGACGCCACCCACAGACAAATTCATGTTGAGATTGACATTTTCATCGGGATTCGATCCTGTGGTGGTGGTCGTTGTGGTCGTTTCTTGCACATTCATGTTCATATTGACACCTGCAGCGTTGGAATTCACCCCAGTAGATTGAACATTTAAATTAGAGGCTCCGGAAGTATTTACCGTTCCATTTACAGTATTATTGGTATTGGTTTGAATCACAGTTGTATTTGGGCTCGGCATTGTATTGACGACAACGGCATCTGAATAAACCGCAGCGTCAGTTGGGCGATACACTACTGCCTCTTGGATCAGACCATGAGTTGGCTCTTGGCCCATCAATTGCAATTTCCCTTTTCCTTTTTTGAAAATAATGCGTGCTGTGATGTCATAAGGTGCATCGATCAGGAAGTTTTTATCGATATCTGGCGTTTTACCGTCGGCAAAGATGACTTTGACTGCATAGCTGCCATTTTTAATTTGCCCCACCTGAACGTTGGTTTCGGGTTTAGAATTCTGGCGAATACCGTTCAAGACGACATAAAATTGCTGACCATTGTTGTTGAAAATACTAAGGTTGCTTTGTGCGAAAAGCGCAACATTCGACAAAAGCAGTGTAAGAAGTAGGCTTGTTTTCATTGAAATCAATTTTTTGTCAAAGAAAACGAAAAATTTGAAAGCATACAAAAACGCAGACCCACGCTTTTTTCTAACTTCGTAGACATGAATTATGTCATTGTCGATGTCGAAACAACAGGTGGCCACACCAAAGACTCTAAAATCACGGAGTTGGCCATGTACAAACACGACGGCAAACAAGTCATTGATCATTTTCAGAGCTTGGTCGATCCAGAACAACAAATCCCAGAATTTATTGTACGACTCACCGGCATCACCGACAAAATGGTAGCTGGTGCGCCCAAATTCTACGAACTAGCCAAGCAAATCATCGAATTTTGTGAAGGCTGCACTTTTGTGGCCCATAATGTTGCTTTTGATTACGGCATGTTCAAGAGTGAATTCAAGCGTTTAGGTTATGAATTTAGAATGCCACAGCTATGCACCGTCAGAGCTGCACGCATTGTATTGCCTGGTCATGCCTCTTACAGCCTCGGTAAAATTTGTGCAGATCTTGGCATTCCCAATGCTGCCAGGCACCGTGCCGATGGCGATGCAAAAGCCACCGCACAACTCTTCACTATTTTAATTGAAACCGACAAAAACCAGCTCAAAACGTTCATTCAAGACGTACTCAATCCGAAATCTGTGCATCCAAACCTCAGTTTAGAGAGCATAGAGGAGCTGCCCAACAAAACTGGCATTTACAAACTCTACAACGAGTTCAATCAGCTCATTTACGTGGGCAAAAGCATCCATATCAAGAAGCGCATCGAACAACACCTGCGCAACCACAAGACCGCCAAAGGACTGCAAATGATCCAAGATATTTGCAGAGTTGAATACGAACTTACGGGCTCTGAGCTCATTGCTATGCTGCTAGAGTCTAACCTCATCAAAGAAAATAAGCCCATTTACAACCGAAAACTTCGCAAAAGTCTATTTCCTTTTGGGCTCTATGACCAACAAGATTTTGATGGCTATATCAGACTCAAAATAGAAAGCACCGCCAAAAAAGACGAAGAGCCTTTAATGCAATTCACCTCCAAAAAAGAAGCGCAGTCTTACCTCGAACACATCGCAAGCAAGCTCGAATTATGTCAGAAGCTTTGCTACCTCTATCCTACTCAAAGTGCTTGCTTTCACTACACTATTCAGCAGTGCAAAGGCGCTTGCGTACAAGAAGAAGACCCTGCTGCATACAACGTTCGGGTTCAGCAATACATCGATCAACTTCAGTTCAATGGCGACTCCTTCTTTTTAGTCGATAAAGGCCGAAACAAAGGAGAAAAAAGCTTGGTCTGGATAGAA